>NZ_BDGM02000009.1:0-98459 GCF_001748485.2 Tepidibacillus sp. HK-1
GAGAAACAAGCTTTTCAATGACCAATACTTTTTTGAGTTCTGCTTTTGTCAATGTAATCTTCTCCTGTCCCATAGTGACATTTTCTCTGAACAGTTATAACATGACAATATCACAGAACAATAACAAACCTTGGAATTAAAACTTGAACTTTGTCCTGATTTATGTTAAATTACATATGTTAAACTCCTTAAGGAGGTGTTGATCGTGGCCATTTTTTTAAAAATTCTATTAGTCATTGTGTCTTTAGGGTTAATAGGTTCTGTTCTACTTCAGTCTGGTAAAAGTGCTGGATTATCTGGAAGTATTGCTGGTGGAGCTGAACAATTATTTGGTAAACAAAAGGCACGTGGTCTAGATGCGGTACTTGAGAAAGTAACCATTGGGTTAGCTGTAGGCTTTATTATTCTTTCCATTCTTGTTGCGTACATTGTGAAAGTGCAATAGATGATGTGTGAAAATATGAATACACTAAGATAACAGCAGGGTACTCTTGCTGTTTTTTTAATACTAAAGAAAGTAACTTTCTTTTAATTCCAAGTTTCTACATGAATCCTAAATGCTTTATTGAGAAGTTTCGTAAACGCTTAAAGATAGATGGAGATTTATTCCTTGATAAACGTTCCTACTTTGATCATTCAAGGTGAACAGGACGATCTGGTTGACCCCGAAAGAGGCAATACATCTATGAAACCATAAAGTTCCAGGAAAAGATACTTATTTTTTATCGAAATCGAGACATATCGTTTGCTGAGATGAGGAAAAAAAGAATTGGTAATCGAGGAGGCAAGTCAATTTTTACTTGGCGATGAGGAAGGTGGTATTGATGAAAATCACTAAAAAGAGTCCAGAACCTTTTTATTATCAAGGGGATAAAAGGATAGGGCTACTCTTGATACATGGATTTACAGGTTCTCCTGCTGAAATGAGATTATTAGGGGATTTTCTCCAGCAAAAGGGTTATGCTGTATATGCACCGTTATTAGCAGGGCATGGAACTTCTCCGGAAGAGATGGCAAGAACCAATCAAGAGGATTGGTGGAATAGTGTCTTAGAAGCTTATGAGTTTATGAAAAGCGAAGGATATGATCAGATAATTTCGATTGGGTTATCGATGGGAGGTATTTTATCTTTAAAATTAGCGATGGAAAAACCATTACTAGCAGTGATTCCTATGGCAGCACCCATTTTTGTCCATGACAAACGGATGGCTTTTGCTAGGTGGATTAAATACATAAAAGCTTATCAGGTTAAGGGAAAAAAGGTGGATCAGATTGAGGAAAATCTAGCAAGCTATGATCGGACTCCAATAAAATGTGTAGAAAGTCTCCATCGCTTGATAAAAGAAGTCAAACATGATTTACCCCGTGTTCATTGCCCTGTTTTCATTATGCAAGGAAAACGTGATGAAACGGTAATCCCTGAAAGTGCAAATTATATTTATCGACATATAAGCTCATCAACAAAAGAGATCAAATGGTATGAACAATCAACACATATCTTGACTATTGATCAAGAAAGGGAAAAAGTTTTTGAGGATCTTTACTTATTTATATCGCAAATTAGTCAATAATATAGGATACAACAATCTTCCTCAATTATAGGGGTGTTACGTTATGCAAGCGACGAAAGATAATATTTTAGATTTTATGCGAGAAAAACTATATAAACCAATGACGATCAGAGAATTAGAAGAGGTCTTCGCTATTGAAGGTGCTCAAGATTTTAAAGAGTTTGTTAAATTGATGAATGAATTAGAGGAAAATGGTGAAATTGTACGAACAAGGGCAAACACCTATGGTCTTCCTGAAAAAATGAATTTGATCAAAGGGAAGTTACAGAGTCATCCAAAAGGATTTGGTTTTGTCATTCCTGAGGATAAAGGGGAATCAGACGTCTATATTCATCTGAACGATATGCATGGTGCGATGAATGGTGACCATGTCTTGGCAAGGATAAGCCTAAAAACCTCTGGTACTCGTAGGGAAGGTGAAATCGTACGCATTCTAAAACGAGCAAATCGTCAAGTTGTAGGTACCTTTACCGAAGGGGAATATTATGGTTTTGTCATTCCAGATGATAAGCGAATTTACCAAGATATTTTTATTCCAAAAGCCGGTGTGAATGGGGCTGTTGAAGGGCATAAGGTAGTTGTTAGGATCACTAAATATCCTGAAGGAAGAATGAGTCCAGAAGGGGAAGTTATTGAGATTTTGGGCCATAAAAATGATCCAGGTGTCGATATCTTATCGATTATTCGCAAATATGGCTTACCAGAAGCTTTTTCCGATGAAGTGATGCAAGAAGCAGAAAAAGTACCTGATTCGATTTCAGAAGATGAGATCAAGAATAGACGTGATCTTCGAAATAAAAAAATGGTCACGATTGATGGTGAGGATGCAAAAGATTTAGATGATGCTGTCTCTATTGAACGATTAGAGAATGGAAATTATTTATTAGGAGTACATATTGCGGATGTTTCTTATTATGTAAAGGAAGGATCTCATTTAGATCGGGAAGCCTATTTTAGAGGAACAAGCGTCTACTTAGTAGATCGAGTCATCCCTATGTTACCTCATCGGTTATCTAATGGTATCTGTTCCTTAAACCCGCAAGTGGATCGTTTAGCGATGAGTTGTGAAATGGAGATTACTCCCCGCGGGGAAGTTGTGAATCACGATATCTTTACAAGCGTTATACGTACAAATGAGCGAATGACATATACCAATGTAAGAAAAATACTTGAAGAAGAACCGCCAGAATTAATGGAAAGATATAAAGGTCTGATCGATGATTTTAAAATGATGAGGGATTTAGCACTTATTTTGCGTAATAAACGAATGAGTCGGGGTGCGATTGATTTTGATTTTGAGGAATCAAAAATCATCGTTGATGAAGAAGGAAAACCAATTGAGATAAGAAAACGTGAACGCTCGATTGCCGAACAAATTATTGAAGAATTTATGCTAAAAGCGAATGAAACAGTGGCAGAACACTTTTATTGGTTACGAGTACCCTTTTTATATCGTGTCCATGAAGATCCAGATCCAGATAAACTATTTGCTTTTGCGGAGTTTATCACCAATTTTGGTTATGTGGTAAAAGGGTTAAGCAATCAAATTCATCCACGTGCATTACAAACCGTCCTTGAGGAAATTCAAGATACGCCAGAACAAACCATTATAAGTACAGTACTTTTACGTTCGATGAGGCAAGCACGATATGACGCAGAACCATTAGGCCATTTTGGTCTATCTACCGAATTTTATTCCCATTTTACTTCGCCAATTCGTAGATACCCTGATTTACAGATCCATCGAATTATTCGGGAAGTATTAGAACAAGGAGCTCTTTCACCAGAAAGACATGCATACTTGCAAAGTATGATGCCAATTGTTGCTGAACACTCCTCAGAAAGGGAACGAGTAGCGGTTGATGCAGAAAGAGAAACAGATGATTTGAAAAAAGCAGAATTCATGCTTGATAAAATTGGTGAAGAATTTGAAGGAATGATTAGCAGTGTCACCTCATTTGGTATGTTTGTAGAGTTGGAAAATTCTGTTGAAGGTTTAATCCATGTCAGCTATTTAATCGATGACTACTATTATTTTCACGAAAAACAGTTTGCCTTAATTGGTGAGAGAACAGGAAAAATATTCCGAATTGGCGATACGGTAAAGGTTCGTGTATCGAATGTAAATCTAGATGAGCACACAGTTGACTTTGAACTTGTAGATATGAAACCAAAATCCGCCAATAAAATGAAAAGGCCTAAATTAATTGAGAGTGGAAAACGAAACAGCAGAAAACCAAAAGGGAAACGATCTACTGATAAAACTGAAAGTAAAGTGATCGTGGCGAAAAATGATAAAAAGAAAAAGGCAAAAAAGAAAAGAACTCGATCATAACGAAGAATTAGATTTGAATAAATATGAAAAGAAGGGAAACGGACAACGGTTTCCCTTTTGATTTTACATTGTGGTTTTGATATAATATTTTTCTAACGATATTATATGTAAGAGGTGAGCACGAAATGGGGAAAAAGGATGGAAAAGTTGTCGCACAAAACAAAAAGGCAACCCATGATTATTTTATTGAGGATACCTATGAGGCTGGGATCGTGCTTACTGGAACAGAAATTAAATCCATCCGTGCAGGAAAAGCTAATTTAAAGGACAGCTTTGCTCGTATCTCTAATGGGGAAGTTTTTATTCATAATATGCATATTAGTCCTTTTGAACATGGGAATCGGTTTAATCATGAACCGACAAGAACAAGAAAATTACTTCTTCATAAAGAGGAGATTAGAAAATTAATTGGTAAGACTAAAGAACAAGGGTATTCTTTAGTTCCTCTTAAGCTATATTTACGCAATGGGTTTGCCAAATTAGACTTAGCTTTAGCTAAAGGTAAAAAATTGTATGACAAAAGGCATGACATTGCAAAAAGAGATGCTAATCGCGAAATGGCGCGTGCTCTGCGAGAAAAGCAAAAATATTGATGGTAAAAGGTTCAACTTTTAAAAGTATATCAATCATGATATACTATAGTATGTAGTAAGTGGTTGAAGTTAATCATTCACTTCTCACCTCTAATACGGGGGCGTTTTGGATTCGACGGGGATAGTTCGAGCATCAGTAGCGAGTCGAGGGGCAGCGGCCTCGTTAAAACGCGAAAGCCAATAATAACTGGCAAAACTAACAATAACTTCGCATTAGCTGCTTAATTCAGCTTGCGGCTCTACCACTCCATCGCCCATGTGGCGTGACTAGGGCTCAACTTTAGTGGGATACGCGGTTCACCTTCCGTCTGTAGGTGGCCGAAGAGACCAATCAGACTAGCTTATTCGAACGTTTGTTACTTGGCAGTCGGATAAGCGAATCCAAATCAAGTAACTGCACTCGGAGAAGCTGATGTGGCGTTATTTTCGGACAGGGGTTCGATTCCCCTCGCCTCCACCATACATATTAAGAAAAAAAACACCGCATGAGGTGTTTTTTTTCGCTTTTTCAGAATATTCATAGCGAATATTACCGATAATTGGTATATTATTAGTAATAGTTTCGAGTAAGTAATGAGAAGGTGAAGGATATGAGAACGATCAATTTTGATGAATATAATCAGAAAAGAAAATCCTCAAAGATAAACTTTTTGAAAATGCGAGATCAACTAGAAAGAAAACCAAGTTCTACATTTAGAAAACGTGATCCAGAAAAACAACTTCTTTTGTTTAAGATGGCGAAAAAGAGAAAAGATAGACTTTTTAAAAAGATAGGCGAACGCGAGTATGAACTTAGAAAAGAGAGGGGTACAAATGAACAATGACGTATTAAAAAGTAAGATTAAAAATATAGTTCGGTCGGATCATGACAACTTACACAAAAAGGTACAAATTATAGCAATTATTACAAAAGCTCTTGAAGTAAAAGGAATAACTCCTGTTATTGTTGGCGGACAAGCAGTTGAATTTTATACTTCTGGTGGTTATGCGACAATGGATATCGATATGCTTTGTGAGTTATCTATTTCAGAAATTGATTCTGTTTTAAAACCATTAGGTTTCTTCAGAGAGGGTAAATATTGGATAATAGAAGAAAAGGATTTTGAATTGGCCTTAGAAGTCCCATCAGGCCCCTTAGCAGGAAGTTGGGATAAGGTAATAAAGGTTAGAACGAATGAAGGAATGTTTGCTTATTTTATTGGAATTGAAGATATCATTATAGACCGTTTAAATCGATACAAATTCTGGCGAGAATTTTCAGATGAGGAATGGGTTCTTGGAATGATCATCTTAAACTATGAGGAGATTGACTGGGATTATACAAATAAAAGGGCTGAACAAGAAGGAACACTTAATGAATTAAGAGATTTTAAGGCTAAAGCAGAAGAAATATTGAACAAAAAATAGTTTTGTGTTAATACATAGACGGTATCTATCTTTGTGATAGATGCCGTCTTTTTGTTTTCTCTACCTTAAAAAGTGAATACTCTATAATGGACGAATGCGGATGGAGGAGATAAACATAGATGTGAATTATAAAACAATCCAGTGAACGGTACGAGATCAAAACAAATGGCTGTTGTTTCTAATATTGAAAACAGCAGTTTTCTCTTTGCATCATAATTTTATGTACCCATAGATTCATTATAACTTAATTTCTCGATTATGCTGTCCTAGTCTATGGGTCCATTATACTATGTTGGCTTTGCAATTTAATAATGAACTGAGGTTACTTTAATTAAAAGAAGAGAAGGCTTCCCATCTTCTTCTATTATTTAAAAGATTTTGCTTAAAAAGTCTTTTGTTCGTTCTTCATTGGGATTTGTGAATATTTTTTCTGAAGGTCCCTCTTCTATAATCATCCCTTCATCCATTACAACAACCCTATCTGCCATTTCTCTAGCAAAGCCCATCTCATGTGTTACCACAACCATCGTCATCCCATCCTTAGCTAAATCCTTCATGACCTGAAGAACCTCACCAACCAGCTCAGTATCTAAAGCAGAAGTTGGTTCATCAAAAAGCATTGCTTTTGGATGCATAGCTAGAGCCCTTGCTATAGCCACCCTTTGTTTTTGTCCACCGGATAATTGTGTTGGATAAGCTTGTTCCTTATCAGGTAATCCTACTTTATCTAATAAATCCCTGCCAATTGTCATTGCTTCATCTTTTGATATTCCTTTTACATGAATAGGAGCTTCTATAATATTTTCAATAACACTTTTGTGAGGAAACAAGTTAAAATGCTGAAATACCATTCCAACCTTTTGTCTAATTAAATTTAAATTTGTTTTTTCGGGGTCTATTACTTCCTTATCTATTTCGATCTTTCCACTTTGAGGATATTCGAGGAAATTAATACAACGTAAAAGGGTACTTTTACCAGACCCGCTTGCACCTATAAGTACCACTACTTCACTTTCATCAACATTAAGATTAATATCCTTTAGAACGTGTAAAGAACCAAAATATTTATTTAAATTCGAAATTTTAATCATATTATTTAATCATCCTCTCTTGTCAACGTCTAGCTTTGCTTCTAAAATTGAAACAATCCATGAAAAGAATAAGACCATAGCTAAATAAAAGATAGCGACAACTAAATAAGTAGGTAATTGCATAAAGATTCGTGACGCGATGCTTTGTCCAGTTCCCCATAATTCAGTTACACCGATAAAAAATACTAGAGAAGAGTCTTTAAGTCCAATAATAAATTGGTTACCTAAAGGGGGTATTGCCCGTTTAAAAGCTTGCGGGAGTATAATCCTTCTCATTGCTAATAAATATGTCATTCCTAGTGATCTTGAAGCTTCCATCTGACCCCTATCAATAGATTGAATAGAGCCACGAAATATCTCACCTATATATGCACCATTATGAATTCCTAATGCTATTACTCCTGCCCAAAAAGGAGATAAGGTTATAATTTTATAAATACCGAAGTAAAAAAGCGCAATTAATACAATCAGGGGCATACCGCGAATAACAGTTAAATATAGGTTAGCAATAGAATTAAAGATTTTTATATGAGAAATTTTAAGAAAAGCAATAATTAATCCAATGATTACTCCAAAAACTAAGGATGTTGCTGTAAGTTGAATGGTTATACCTAGTGCTTTAATTAATAAAGAAAGATTTTCATTTAGGATAGTATACATATTTGTAAAAAGTGTCATGGATGTAATTCACCTCCATAATATTTGAAAAGCGCACAGTAACATACTGTGCGCTTAAAAAAGTATTTACTCGCCTAAAATACTGCGCCCAAACCACTTTGTGCTTATTTTTTCATATGTTCCATCATTAATCATGTCATCTAACGCTTTATTTATTTTATTTAATAGCTCTGTATTCCCTTTGTTAACAGGTATCGCCATTTCATCAAGCCATAAAGGTTCTCCAATGTCCTTAATATTTAAAGTACCTTCCTTCATCACTCGGAATCCAACCATCTGATCTGTAATTACTGCATCTATACGTCCTGATGCAAGATCCTGTAATGCGGTTAAGTCACTATCATACTCTTGAACTATATCAGTAAGTTTCTTTGCTTCTGCTCCAAATGTGCTATTTTTAACTACACCAATTGCTTTACCTTTTACATCATCAACACTTTTAATTTCTGCGTTATCCCCATCAACGAAAATTTGGGCTCCTGAACGATAATATGGACGTGAAAAGTCTGCTTGTTTCTTTCTATCCTCTGTTATAGCCATACTTCCTATAATTGCATCATACTTACCAGATGTTAATCCCATAAGTATTGTTTCCCATGGATTTGTAACAGGCTCAGCTTTCATTCCCATTCTTTTCGCTATTTCCTTACCAATTTCAACATCAAATCCTACAAGTTTACCATCCTTATCTTTAAAGTTAAATGGCTTGTATAAGCCACTCATTGCGAAGCTGAATGTTTCATCTTCATTTGCTTGATCTTGAGATGTGGTGCCGCTACATCCGGTAAAAGCAAATATTAATGTTAAACTTAAAAGTACCAATATGATTTTTTTCATCTTCAAAAATTTCTCCCTTCTATTTTTGTATATAATAGAAAAACCTGAACACTCCAAGTCTTCCTTTACGGAAGAGATTAGAGTATTCAGGTTTCGCCAAACGACTCACCTTAAACCACGATATGTAGTCTACTTTTGATCCATTTGAACCAATAGGAATCCCAGTCTCTTTTATAACACATTTTTCAGATTAGATTTCAGCTGAAGCTTTAAAACTTATGTCATTGGTTGCTAACGAAAATCTACAATAAATAATAGATTCGTTGAATTTGCATACTTTCGCTCACAACCACTGCCTACCGACTAATCTTACTTCATGTCCAAAAGTAATTATAACATTTTAAAAAGATGCAAATAAATACTATATATAGCGAAATTCAATTTATTTATTAAATATATATATAATAAGTGCTACTGTCAAGAATTTTGTGTAATCGAGCTTTTTGCGTTGTGCCTTTTTCCTGTTTGGATTAATGCAGCTGAAAAAATCGTTTATTTAACGATTGAGTAGTTTTAAGCTTCTTCCTTTTGTAAGTCTAACATTCTTAGGTTCGTATAAAAGAACAAGTCATATCACATCCTAATAAAGCGGAGGTGTTGGTTTTGAAAGAAAATCAGGAAGTGTTAAATATAGACCAGCAAAATTTAGCTGAAGCATGGCAAAGAACGTTACCTCAATTATTACACTATGGAGATTCAGTTGAGGTTAAACCAATAAAAGGACGATCAAATGCCTTGATGATCCATATCAATGTAAAAGGGCGAACAGGGTACGACTTTGATTTTATGTGTACCTATAAGGATCCACGAGAAGTAGATGTGGACGTGATCAATGTGGGGACAACGGGTCTTATTGATGATCAGCATAAAAATGTAGCTAAAGAACTTATTCATGATTATACTCGACATATTCATGAATGTGCTCAGGCTGTACAATCTATGACGCACCAACCAAATTAGGTGGCAATCCATTAAGTTTGCTTACTCATTACGAATATATTTCAAGAGACCAAACTGGTAAATCAGCCTATGGACAAGTTCCAGCTTCTATTAGTTTAAGTACGATTGATCAGAATAGAACAACAGGTGAATTAGAGGTTGTTGATTTGAAAAAAGTAGATTTTTCAAAAGTAGATGGATTGTGGATACCATGTAATGGTTCTGTAACACCTTGGAATACTCACCTAAGTAGTGAAGAATACGATGCAGATGCACGTGCTTATGAAGCAGACCAAAATAAAACCTTTGTTAGTTCTTTTACAAAAAATTATTTTCAAGACGAAAATAAAGTAGGTAATCCTTATGCATATGGATATATTCCTGAAGTAGTGGTACGCCCTGATAAATCTACAACAGTTGTAAAACATTACAGCATGGGAAGATTTTCTCATGAGTTAGGTAAAGTTGCTCCAGATGGAAAAACCGTATTCTTTGGTGATGATGGTACAAATACTATGTTGTTTATGTATGTAGCGGACAATGCTCAGGATCTATCTGCTGGTACCTTGTATGCTGCAAAATGGATCCAAACAAGTGATCAAAATGGTGGGGTTGCTAATCTAAAATGGATTAAATTAGGTCATGCAACAGATGAAGAAATTAAATCATACATTGATAAAGGAATAAAGTTTAGTGATATTTTCGAAACCGCTGATCAAGATACAGAAGGGTTTAGTAAGATTAAAACGTACCCAAGCGGAAATGTAGAATGGTTAAAAGTAAAACCAGGAATGGAAAAAGCTGCAGCATTTCTAGAGTCCCGCCGTTATGGTGCGATGTTAGGAGCAACTTCCGAATTTAATAAGATGGAAGGAGTTGCTGTTAATGTTAAGGATAACAAAGTGTATATTGCTATTTCCTATTTAGAAAAAGGTATGTTAAAGGATGAAAATGGATTAGATCCACAAGATGATATTCAATTACCAAAATTAAAAGCTGGTGCCACTTATGAACTTGCTTTGAAAGCTGGACAAAAGGACAGTGAGAATAATCACATTGATAGCAGTTATGTTCCAGCAACAATGAAAGGTTTAATCATAGGTGAAGATTTGCTAGTCCCAGATGAAAAGGGAAACACTGCTGTCGTTGATAAGGTAGCAAATCCAGATAACTTATCCTTCTCTGAAGAATTAAGAACTTTATTCATTGGCGAAGATAGTGGACTTCATACTAACAACTTTGTATGGGCTTATAATGTTGATACGAAAAAGTTATCCAGAATTCTAACTTTACCTGTCGGTGCAGAAGGAACTCGTTTGCAAGCTGTTGATAATTTAAACGGATTTAGTTATATCATGAGCAATTTACAACATCCTGGCGAAGAACTTGAAGAAAAGCAAATGTCTGATTCTTTGAAAGCTGAAGTCGACAAATATATTAACGAGAATTTTGAAAATAAAAATGCAGGAATTGTAGGTTATATTAGTGGATTACCATCTCTATCCAAGGTGGTTGCAGATAGAAATAAAGAGGTTTCAAAGGTAACCGATAAAGAGAATGTTTTTGTTCCGGTTCGTCAAGTTTTTGAAGATTTAGGCGCAACTGTACAATGGAACGGAAAGACAAAAATGGTAACCATCAAAAAAGGAGAGAATACTATTTCATTTAAACTTGGTGAAAATACAGTCACCATAAATGGACAAAAGAAAACATTATCTGAAAATACAAAGCTTGTTGATAATAAAACTATGGTACCAAATGAATTGATGGAATGGTTTAAAGGCCTTTAATTAAAAGTAAATATACCATAACTACCTAAACAAAATTACATTTGCAGATTTATTAGAAAAGGTATAAGATAGAATCAAATAAGTTAAATAAATCCTTCGGGGTCGGGTGAAATTCCCAACCGGCGGTAATCAGGGATAACCTGTAGTCCGCGACCCAATACGTTTTTTGATGTGTTGGCTGATTCGGTGAGATTCCGAAACCGACAGTAAAGTCTGGATGGGAGAAGGATATGATAAGGTGAATTCTATCCATAGATGTGTAAATTCAGAAAATGCCGCTTTGTCTTTTTTTGAATTGCATTTTTTCTTGTTTTTATGGCTATATTCTATCCATTTGAAAATTCACATTATCTATCTTACTTAACATAAGACCCTGAAGCATGATGCTTTGGGGTCTTTTTTTCTAAATTTATGGGACCTACAAAAGTAATCGGAGTATGCATTTTAAAGGAAAAGGAGATAAACATGAACGATCGGGATTATATGAAAATAGCCCTTGATTTGGCAAAGGGAACCAAAGGGCAAACCTCCCCCAATCCAGTTGTAGGAGCGGTGATTGTTAATCAGGGTCGTATCGTTGGAATGGGAGCACATTTAAAAGCAGGCCAACCTCATGCAGAAGTTCATGCATTAAATATGGCAGGTTCACTTGCTAAAAATAGCACACTTTATGTAACACTTGAACCTTGTAGTCATTTTGGTCGAACTCCTCCATGTGCAGAACGAATCGTTGCTGAACAAGTCAAAAGAGTAGTTGTGGCCACCTTAGACCCGAATCCGTTAGTTTCAGGGATGGGTATTGATTTATTAGAAAAGGCTGGTATAGAAGTTACTGTAGGAGTCTTAGAACAAGAAGCAAAACAGCTTAATGAAAGCTTTAACAAATATATTACAACCCGTATGCCATTTGTTACCGTAAAAACCGCGATGACCCTTGATGGGAAAATCGCTACTTATACGGGAAGTAGTAAATGGATCACAGGGGAAAAGTCGAGAGCATATGTTCATCAACTAAGACATGAACATGATGCGATTATGGTTGGGATTGGGACGATTTTAAAAGACAATCCTTCCTTAACGGTACGAACTGAAGTAGAAGGACTTAACCCTATTCGAATTGTGGTCGATTCAAAATTGAGAATTCCATTAGATGCAAAGGTAGTAATAGATGGAAAAGCACCTACATGGATTTTCACAACGAATCAGGTATCAGAGCAGAAAATAAATGAGTTAACAAAAATGGGTATCCAAGTCATCGTAACAAAAGGGGAAGAAAGTGTTCTATTGCAAGAAGTGCTTCAATATTTAGGTAAAAATCATGTAACATCCGTATTTGTTGAAGGGGGATCAACCTTAACGGGTAGTTTGTTTGACCATGGATTGATAGATAAATATATAGGATTTATTGCTCCAAAATTAGTAGGAGGGTTTCAATCCCTAACCAGTATTGGTGGGGAAGGAAAAACAATGATGACTCAAGCCGTTCCCTTAACCAACATTTCTATCCAACAGTTTGAAGATGACTTTTGCATCACGGGGTATCCTATCTTTTCATCAAGCGAAGGGGGGGAAGGTTAATTGTTTACCGGATTGATTGAAGAAGTAGGAAGGATTAAAAACATAACTCGTTCGGGGGATGCCATGGTACTCACGATTGAAGCAAAAGAAATTTTAGAGGAGGTGTCAATTGGGGATAGTATCGCTGTAAACGGAATTTGTTTAACGGTGACCTCTTACCAATCTTTTTCCTTCACTGTCGATGTCATGCCTGAAACCATTCATCGTACGAATCTGAAGGATTTAAAGACAGGTAGTTTAGTAAATCTAGAAAGGGCAATGACACCCAATCGAAGGTTTGGTGGACATTTTGTTGCAGGACATATCGATGGAGTAGCCACCTTGCATGAAAAAAAGCCAGTAGATAATGCGATTTATTTTACTTTTCATGCGAATCCCTCTTTAACAAAATACATGGTTCCCAAAGGATCGATCGCAATTGATGGGATTAGTTTAACGCTTGTTGATGTAGAGAAAAACCAATTTTCAGTTTCGATCATTCCTCATACCCTTCAACAAACCAATTTGGTATCAAAACAGATCGGGCAAACCGTAAATATTGAGGTGGATATGATTGGGAAATTTGTAGAGAAATACGTGACCAATCTGTTGGAACAGCGATCAAATGAGAAAACTAATTTAACTGAAGATTTTTTAAAAGAGAATGGATTTGCTTAAAAAGTAGGGGGGCTTAAAATGTTTGCTACTATTGAAGAAGCAATAGAAGAGTTACAACAAGGAAAAGTGATTATTGTTGTAGATGATGAAGATCGTGAGAACGAAGGAGATTTTATCGCATTGGCAGAAAAGGCAACTCCAGAAATAATCAATTTTATGATTAGGCATGGTAGAGGCTTGGTTTGTGTACCGATTACAAAAGAAAGAGCAAATGAATTAAATTTATCACCTATGGTAGAGAATAATACGGATCCCCATGGTACTGCATTTACTGTATCTATTGATTATAAAGAAAGTACAACAGGTATCTCTGCATATGAACGTTCACAAACGATACAAGCATTATTAAATTCTAAAACAAGGTCAGAGGACTTCCGAAGACCTGGTCACGTTTTCCCGTTGATTGCACGTGAAGGCGGTGTGTTAAGACGTGCAGGCCATACCGAGGCTGCTGTTGATCTAGCAAAATTGGCTGGCGTTTATCCTGCTGGAGTGATCTGTGAAGTTATCAAGGAAGATGGAACGATGGCAAGAGTACCAGATTTACAGCAAGTTGCAAAAGATCATGAACTAAAAATGATTACGATTGCTGATTTGATTAAATATCGCAAAGAAAAAGAAACATTGGTTCAACGTGAAGTAGAAGTCAATTTGCCAACCGAATATGGAACTTTTAAAGTGATTGCTTACACTAATAAGGTGGATGATAAGGAACATCTAGCCTTAGTGAAGGGCGAGATCAATCAGGATACACCGACACTCGTTCGTGTACATTCCGAATGTTTAACAGGGGATATTTTTGGGTCATTTCGCTGTGATTGTGGTCCACAGCTTCATGCTGCATTAAGACAAATTGAAGAAGCTGGCCAAGGTGTTCTACTGTATATGCGACAAGAAGGAAGAGGGATTGGACTAATCAATAAGTTACGAGCTTATCAGTTGCAAGACCAAGGTTTTGACACGGTTGAAGCCAATCATAAGTTAGGTTTTCCTGCTGATTTAAGAGACTATGGCATTGGAGCACAAATTTTAAAAGATTTAGGAGTAGGAAAGATACGCTTATTAACCAATAACCCAAGAAAAATAAAAGGGTTAGAAGGTCATAGCTTAGAAGTCGTGGAACGTGTTCCCTTACTGATTAAGCCCAATAAAGATAATCTTCGTTATTTACAAACGAAAAAAAGCAAATTAGGCCATTTATTACATGTTTAAGAGGAGGAATTCAAATGGGAAAAGTATATGAAGGTCATTTAGTAGGAACAGGATTAAAAATGGGAATTGTGGTTTCGCGTTTTAATGAATTTATAACTAGTAAATTATTAAATGGAGCTAAAGATGCACTCATTCGTCACGGAGTGGAAGAGAAACAGATTGAAGTGCTTTGGGTACCTGGAGCTTTTGAGATTCCACTCGCTGCGAAGAAAATGGCTAATTCTAAAAAGTATGATGCAGTCATTACATTAGGAGCAGTGATTCGTGGGGCCACACCTCATTTTGAATATGTCTCTTCTGAGGTTGCAAAAGGAACGGCAGCGATTAGTTTGCAAGCAGATGTTCCAGTAATCTTTGGTGTGTTAACAACTGATTCGATTGAACAAGCGATTGAAAGGGCAGGAACGAAGGCTGGGAATAAAGGTTGGGAAGCTGCGATTTCTGCAATTGAAATGGCAAATGTGTTAAAGCAAATCTAATACCTATAAGAACAGATCGAAGCACAGAGAGTGAAAATGGCTACTACCATAACGAATTTGGTAGTAGCCATCCATATTTTTATCATATTTTTTAATTTGTAGTTTCAGGCTTCGTTTCCTTGCCAACAAACCATAAAACGATGATTCCTACCATAATCGTGATTGTGAAAATAAGGAAGATACTTTGATAACTCATTTCTTCACCTATCAATACACCTACAAGTAAGGGAGCAATAATACTACCGATTCTACCAAATCCAGCGGCTGCACCAGAACCAGATCCGCGAATAACTCCAGGGTAATTTTCAGGCGTATAGGCATAAAGTCCACCCCAAGCCCCTAAATTAAAGAAAGATAATAAGGAACCCCATATTAGTAATGAAGTGGTTTCTGAACTTGAACCAAAGAACCATGCACTTAGTGCTGTGCCTAATAAGAAAATCATCAGTACTGGTTTTCTTCCCCATTTTTCAATCAAATAAGCAGCTGTAAAGTATCCGGGAACTTGTGCAAGAGTCATCATCAACACATACTCAAAAGAACGAATCATATCAAAGCCTTTATCAACAAGGACAGAAGGTAACCATAAAAACATGCCATAATAGGAAAAGGCGATGACAAACCATAAAGTCCATAAAGTAACCGTTTCTTTGCTATATTGGGTAAATAAGAGTTTGATATTTTTGTTTTTTAATTGTTTCTTATTCTGTTGCGCTAAAAAGACAGGTGACTCAGGTACCTGTTTACGGATTAAAGCAGCATATATAGCGGGTAGACCACCAATGATTAATGCAGCTCGCCAACCTAAATTTGGATTAGGAATAACGTAATAAGCAAGGATAGCGGCTAAGATCCAGCCAATGGCCCAAAAGCTTTCTAGCAGAACAACTGCCCTTCCTCTACTATGTTCTGGAGCATGTTCACTCACTAAAGTAGAGGCAACAGGTAATTCGGCACCAATTCCTAAACCAATAAGAAAACGGAATATTAACATAACAACAAAAGTAGTCGCTAATGCACTAGTGGCTGTCGCAATACCAAATAATAATAGAGTATATAGAAAAATGGGTTTTCTTCCTATGCGGTCAGCAAGTATTCCACCTAACGTAGCACCTATAGCCATACCGATTAAATTAATCGTACCAAGCCAGCCTGATAATGATGGAGTTAGACCCCATTCTTTAGATAAAGCCACCATAATAAAAGATAATAGCCCCACATCCATCGCATCAAACGCCCAGCCAATCCCAGCAACACCAATCAATCTTTTGTATTCTTGATTTGATTCAGTCGCTTCAAATGCAGATGTACTCATTTAATCCCCCTCATTTCTATTGCTATATGTATATTTATGTGTCTTTACACATGATATTACATGATGATGAGGATATTGTCTAGTATTAAGTTGGTTTTTTTTCAATTTTTTTATTTTTCTTCATATTCTTTAGAAGCAGATTAAGTGTTATCTAACACCAAAAACAATATAAATAGTGTTAAAATAGTATTAAAAACAATAGTTTGTTGATGTAGGAGGATTTATGAAAAAAGGAATGAACTATGGGTTATTTATGATGACAACAATGGGACTAAGCCATATTCCTAATCAATCTATTGTGCTCCTTTCTTATGGAATTGGTTTTATTTGGAGTCTAACTATGGTATGGAGCAATTTGTCTAAAGTGAGATGGGATTGGTTTTTTTCAAGTACATTAACTTGGCATTTAATCGGTCTTGGCTATTATTTATTTACACGTGATATTTTTTCTGTTGTAGATTATACTGGTCAAGTAGTATCTTTTTCTTTTGCAATCAATTCTGTCTTTTCACTATTTACAAACTTGCCATTTACTTCAATGTTTGATCGTAGTTATCAGGAAAGGTATGTTCCTGTAAAAGAAGTGTTATTACATAGGCAAGCAACTATGTTTTGGAGTGTTATCATTTTTTGTAATGGAACCTTCACACTATTTCTTCAAAGATTATTGCATCATAATGTATCACTCTTATCGATGGTGATTGTTGTGATTGGTATCTTTGTGATTAAAAAATGGCTAAACTTTCGCCTTCAAAATTAATTTTTTATCTTATAGGGACTTCACTAAAGAAGGATTCGACTACGTTTTTGAGAAATCCTCAGAATAAGCAATCAGGACAACGTGATCACCTAACACATGATTTATTTTTTCTTCAAGTTGGGTGATCTCTTTTAATAGTTCGGGATGGTTTTTTAAATTAGTAAAATGGTAATTCATTAATATCCCTCCTTAGAACTAGTATGGTGGGAATTTCTAGAATTATACTTATGAATGAATTGGAATAGAGGGAATGTATGTTAAAAGTAATCTTAATGCGGCATGGAGAATCGGAATGGAATGTGTTTAACCGAATTCAGGGAATTCAGCAAGTTTCTTTAACCGATAAAGGGAAAAAACAGATTGAAAAAGCATGCTTCGATTTACTTTCGAACAGAAATATACAAGTTACCAAAATTATAACCAGCCCATTACATAGAGCAAAAGAATCGGCAAGTATTTGTCAACGTATATTAAACCTTCCACTGGTTGAGCTTGATTATTTTCGGGAACGTTCATTTGGTGAATTAGAAGGGAAAATATTACAGGAGATTCGATTACAATATAAAATCAGGGATATTGAAGAACTGGAAGACAACCGATTTAGTATCGAACCGGTCCAGAGTTTACTTGATCGAATCCATACAGGGCTCAAAGAATTAAAAGTAACTTACCCAAATGAAAACCTTTTGATTATCACCCATGGAAGTGTCATCAAATGGATCTTTGAAAAATACCAAGCTGAGAATATAGGTATTATTCCTAATGGGGAATATCGATGTATCAAGATATAATTATATTTACATGTTCGTTCCACATTTACTTGTTCTCTTCTTCAAAGGGATTATTCTCTATGGAATTGTATGCTATAAGTACATGCTTGCCCTCAAGTACTTTATTTAGTTTTTGCTCAAGTTCAGTAATATTTTGAATGAATTCAAGATTTCTTTGTAAATCAGCAATTTTATATTTCATTGTTATCACCTCCATCCAATAGTATGCACTTAACAATTATCAAAGATTCCCTAATAAAAAGGATACCCGTTTATTTTAGGTATCCAATGGCTTGAGCTTTCTAGATTTTGGAATGAGAGATGTCTAGAAACTCATTAATTCTATATTCCACTTGAGTATGATAATTTTGATTGAGTGTTTTAATGTAATACTCAATTTCTTCAAAAAATTCATCGCTTAAAATAGGATATTTTACTGTTCTGATTTGGCTATAGGGGCTATTTTGTTGAATGACGATTTCAATAGATGTGAGTAGTTTTTCTAAAAAATGTTGAGTTGGTTCAATACCCATAATGGCTTGAAAAATCTCTTTGTCTTCATTGATATCTAATAAATGATAGGGCAATTTCATATCAATATGAAAACCATCAACTAGTTTTTGATTGATTAATGTCCTCATTTTATCTGGGAAAGTACCGTTGGTATTGATAATAATCAATCCATGAAATATACTTCGGATTCTATTTAAGAAGTTGATTATGGGTTCAATCTTTTCTAATAAAAATTCTCCACCACTGAAAATAATTGCATCAAAAAAATAGCCGTTCAACTGAATTTGCTGGATCATGTCTTCTTCTGTAAAAAATTCTTCATGTTTTTTTGCTACGATTTCATCATAATTATGACAACCAAAACAGTGCATGTTACAACCAACGAGGGAATGGATAAGTAGAGAATGGTGGCTTGGTAGATCAACAAATGTTCTCATCACTTGTTTATAAAACTTCATACGCCATCCCTCTTTAAAATACCTCTGTTAAAATATCCTCGTGGTGTAATTCCTTTAAATGTTCAGATTTTATACGTTTTCGTGTATTCCAATCAAATCGTCTAGCTTTACTCCAAAAATTTTGTTCACCATTATAAAAACCCTCTTGATCTACTTTTATCTTCTTTCGAGCGATCATGCGAACATATCCAATCACTCGACTAAATGTGGCGATATCATCACTACCACAAACCGGGCATAATTCAATGTTTTTCCCATCTTCGGCCAATAATTGCTGACCACAAGTCATGCAACTTGTGATGGTGGGTGTTAAAGTAATATAATTGATCGGCTTTTGAAATAACTTGTCGATATAATCTGCTAATAGATTAGGCTCAACTTTTGTTTCTAGAAAATGATGAAGAATACTTCCTGAGGTAGCATAAGCTTGAAATTCTGCAGCATTCTCTATCTGGGCTGAAAAGTCTTCTTCACTATAGGGAAGCATACAACCAGAAGTTAAATAAACATCTTCCCCTTTTCCTTGAACAAAAATTTCTCGGTTATGTTTTTTTGCCCATTTCATATCATGGCGAGCCAGTTTGATTCCGGCATTTTCAGCAGGAGCATATTCTATTCCGCAAGCAACTTGGTCACGAACGATGAATTCATTTATGTCTTCAGTCATATATTGCATGATTTCATGGGCAAGTTTTCTTCCTTGTTCATCTTTGATTCCATCTTTAAAACCAATATTGATCAATCCTTCGTGCATACCAGTGATGGCAAATACATTAAAATAATTTTTAAGGTCTTTATTAAATGCAAAGAAAGTGGGATATAATTCTTTATTTGCTTCAATCCATTTTCTTTTCGCTTGATGACCTTTTTGCATGATTTCTAGGTATTCGCGCATTTTTTGTTTTAATAAATCTTTGTCATGGCCAAATTCCATTAGAAGGCGATTGGCGTTTAAATTAAGTACTTGCACGGCACCAGTTGATCCCGTGGAACTTCCAAAAATACCACTCCCCACTTTAGAGAGCAAGCTTAAATCGATCTGTAAACGACAGCATAAACTTCTGCTGGCTTCTGGATCCCGGGCCTTTATGAAAGGATTTAATTTTTTATAATAATCATTATCAAAGGGGAATGTACGAAAATTTTCAAAATAAACGCCGCCCCAATTATACATTTTGTCTAACAAATATAAGAATAAATCATTATCAAAGTTAAAATGATCATCAATCGGAACAGTGATTAAAGGAAAGGTAAAAGGAATGCCATTTCCTGTTCCTTCAGCCATCACATCGATAATCGCTTGATTAATACGATCAAAATATTCAGAGGGAATTTCTTTATATTTCATATTTCTTGCTTCTCCACCAATGACTATGTATTCATCTTTGATTTCTTCGGAAGGTTTGCCAAATTCCATCGTTATATTGGAAAAGGCAGATTGGGAACCGCTTCGAAGAGGCATATTCATTTCCCAAATTAAGCTTTGGAATAATTGTTTTAAATCGTTTTGGGAATACTTCTTTTGTGTTTCTGTTTCTTCAAAATATAAATACGATGCAGCCACAGTTGTCATTTGCGACAGCATAACCGCTCCAGAAACTTGTTGAGACATTAAAACAACCACATTACTAAAATGACGTAAAAGCGTATCTAGTCTCTTCGTTGGTTTAGAAGACAACATATTTTTGGCAAGGGTAGGGATTCCAAAAGTGGCGATATCTCTACACCCAACACTAACACAATAAGGACTTAGTTGTTTATCATGGATGTAGACTATTCCTTGATCATATAAATCTTTTAATTCTTTGAATCAATTTCATAATTACTTCTTTTAGAAATACAAAGACCTGCAGAATTTTAAAGATTATTTTTTAAAAACCCAATGTTGATAAATGTGTTAGTCGTCAAAACCGCTCGCTTTCCGCGGACGAACCATTGAGCCTCCTCGCTTGTTCCTCACTCGGGGGTCTCAATTGGCCCGTTTTTCCGCAGGAATCTCGCTAATTTGACTCCTTTTATTTTTATATCAACATTGAAATGGAAAAACGCCTATGAAAGAGAGATACTTCTAAGCAACTCGATCATTCACCAATAAAGCATTCATACGATCAACAGCTAATTTGGAAGCGTTATAAACTAGAATTACTAGGTCAAAATGAACTTTCGCACGCTTACCAGTACGATAACGTACATTGTTTAATTGAAAATATTCCTTTAGGTATGCATTTACGCGTTCAACAGCAGTACGTCTCTTAAAAATATCCTTCCAAGATTTTGAGCCTCTTGCTGGTGCTGTGTATTTTCTAAGATCTGTGGTAATTTTCACTTTATACACCTTTTGACAGAGAGCTTCGTTAGCTAAGGGACAGTCTTTACATTCTTTGGGTCGGGTGTACTTTAGTGTTTCATATTTAGGATCGAAACTATCATACCGATACGAATGCTCTCGAACACAAGTTGGTGCGAAATGCTTATCAAAGCCTAGAGGTTCAGGCTCATTTCGTTTATTATAAGCAATAACAGCCTGATGCCCCATTCGATGAATATGTGTATAGATTGGTTCGTAATCATACCCAGCATCCATGGTGTGATAATGCAGAGAAGGAAGAGGTAAACGTTCATGAATCCCTTTTAGTAAAGGAATAGCTGCTTTACCGTCATTCAGACTTCCAGAAGAAAAAAGGGATTGTAAAATGTATTGGCTCTTCGCTCCAACAGCTAAGTGAGCTTTATAGCCATACCAAAAGACGTTTTTCCCTTCACTATTCTTCTTTACGCCCCATCGGGGCTCTTGTGGAATTTTAGTACGCAGTTCAACTAAAGGAACATCTAACTGATCTTCAATTTTCTTTTCAAAAAGGGGAAGATTAGCTTCATGTTCTGCTTGTTCAACTAACCATTGTTCACGCTCAGCTTTTGACTTACGCCCACGTTTTTTAGGTTCTGTTTCAGGCTTTTCATCCTTTGGCGGTGCTTGATCACGTGCCTCAAAATGGGATGCATCAATAGCGATCGTATCATCGTTTATAAATTCTTCGGTGATCGCTTGAAGAAGAAGTGTTTCTTGAACTCTTTCAAGAACGTTCGATTTACTTATGATAGTAATTAACCTTGAATAGGCAGCTTCAGATGGCACCGAATCGGATACCAAAAAGCCACAGTCAAGACGGAAAATCATATCATTCTTTAATCGATGAACTAAATCTTTAACAAACGGTATTCTCTCAGTAATTCTGGCAATTAAAGAGTAAATCATCGCTGCATAATTAAGTTCCACAGGCCTACCAAAACGTGATTTCTTCGTTACCACAGCGAAGATTGGGTCAATGTCAATTGTTGAAAAAATAGATTCAAATCGTTGGGTAGGTTCTAAATCATATAATTCTTGCAGGTCAAACAGGCTTCCTTGTCGTATAATAGTCATAGGGAGTATTCCTCCAATCTCTTGTTTTTGTGTGGTAACTAAAACATTCGAGATTTGGGTAGGTACTCCTTTTTTTAGTTTTAAAAACCCTTGAGCCCGTTGGGCTCTGATTTATGAAATTCATTCTAATGAATGTTCTTTTTCGTATTCCGTTCCAGAAAGTTGAAAGTATTGTTGGGGAAAATGAGGGACTTACTATTAAAAGGATTTGGAAAGAAATACGGACGGAAGTTATTATCGTCTTTATTGCAACATTGTGGTTAGTTGGAGCGTTAATAACGGGACTTATTCAAATTCGAGCATTCAAACAATGATAATATCAGTGTTCTTCAATAAACGGTGGCGATTGTTGTACAATGGAAGTCGATTCTTATGCTAACGTGGCAGGTTTGTTTAAGAAGAATTATTTTTGAAATTGCTGGGAGGATAATATAATAGACTTTGATTTGTTAATTAGTCAAGCGTTTTTGTTAATATGGTTAGCCATATTTTATTTGGTTTTGTATTTGTTTCATAGGTTTATTCCATATGGATTTATTGTAGCACAGATAATATTTGTTTATATATGGACTTTACTGCCTTATTTCGATGTAAGTTATATAGGATATTTATATTACGATAAGGAGATACCAGTGTTTTGACTAGTTTCTTCAGTAATGCTTTTATTTTCGATTTATAAAAGAAAATAATGTTATTGTAACGGGGGCGTATCTTTACAAGCAGATACGCTTTTTTACTATTAGAGCAGAATAATTGGATAAGAACAACGGGGAAGATAAAGGTAATTTGTTAATGGAGTGAAAGTAATGGGTATTCTTGGTTGTTTGATAACAGTTGGAATTGTGATTTTAGTTATTTTACTTATGATGACTTTAGATGCAGGTTCTTGGTGGAAAGACCTAAAGGGATTATCGAACAAACAGAAAATTTTTGGATTAATTTTACTTATTATCATTTGGCTGATTGTAGGATTGTTAGTTGGTAATATTAATTTTTGATATTGAGCTAACGGGGGCACGCGACAAGTTCTGTAATAAGCGCTTGCAGCGTGAAATACAGGAAGTTTACTATATATAAACTTCAACTTTACAACGGAGGATGGGAATGATAGAACCATGTTTCTTGAAACCATCCCGTCAATACTCCTGCATGCGTCATAGTTGACAATAAAAAAGCTATATCAACAAGGGAAAATCCATGGAACGATGCATTTGTGTATTGGGCAAGAGGCAACTGCAGTCGGTGCATGTGCAGCATTAGCAAAAGAAGATAAAATTAGTGGTTGTGCGGTCGGGGCAGCAATGACAGGGATGAGGCCAATTTTAGAATGCGAAAAGAGTTGATTCCTTCTATTGAATAAATTAACGGAGTTGTTTGGTAAAAGACTTTCATTATGCAGCCATTGAGGTCGTTAATCTAGATAACATCAGATGAAAAAATTTAATATTGATAGGTATTTAAGCACTATTTAAATAAAAAGTCATCTTTTTATTGTTATCAATCGGATAAAGAGGATTTTAGAAGACCTGCTTGTACCACAAATTAGGAGAGAGGGTGAAATCGAGGTATAGATGAATACACCTTTTCTCACTGTTTTAAGAACTGAAAGGATAACGATTTCGGTCTACCACAGCTTTTAAGCCGTGGTATATTTCTGTTATGGTGGTATTGGAATGGCTTTTATTGTTTAATAAGAAGACAATAGGGACTCATAAAACTCCTCATTTATAAGGGAGAAGTCCCTTGTGCCACTTCTGTATCTCTCTCTGGAAAATTACAGGGTTACAATGTGTCCAAATAAATTCCAAAATATCCATAGTGATAACCAGCCTATATTTATGATAAAATTGTTAAAAAATTTTGAAAGGGGTGAGGGGGATGAAGGTAGAGGATGCTTTAAAGATTGGTGAACTGTCAAAAGGTGAAGTGATCACAGGGAGGGAAGGTCTTTCACGAAAGATTTTATCGATTGAGGTAATGGAAGTTCCTGAAGTTGGAAATTGGATAACGGAAGGAATTTTGATGTTGACAACGTTTTATTCGGTGAAGGATGATTTCGATAAGCAATATGACATATTAAAAACATTAATCGAAAAACGTGCTGCAGGTTTGGTTGTGAAATTGGGAAGGTTTCTTAATCATTTGCCCGAAGAAATGATTAAGTTAGCAGAAAAGAATGCTTTTCCAATCATATCAATTCCGAAAAATGTATCATATATAAATGTGCTAACCCCTTTGTATGAAAAGCTATATGAGGAAAAAGAAAGAGCTAAACAGAACTCTTTCAATCCTTTCCATGATTTTGTTATCGAGGATTATGCTATGGTGGTAGATGCGATTGAAAATTTATCAGAAATATTGGAAGCTCAAGTCTATATTGAGGATTGTGAAGGTCAATTACTTTACAGCTCAAAGACATTTTCATCAGATGGCTGGAGGAATTCCAATTTATTATTTTCTGCACCTTCCAACCCAAATTATAAGGAGCTAATAAAAGAATGGAAAAGCGATTTCCAGCACGGCTTATTAAGACGCGCGAAATTTTCGGATCAAAGGAATCGGCTGATCGTACCACTGTTATCAAAGAATGATATTTTTGCGTTTATACATCTTCCGTTTAAAGATCAATCTAAGTTTCAAGAGGTCAAACCCCAGCATGTGAAAAAGCTTAGTCGTAAACTCTCAGAA
The DNA here is from genome assembly GCF_001748485.2 of Tepidibacillus sp. HK-1. NCBI lineage: Bacteria > Bacillati > Bacillota > Bacilli > Caryophanales > Bacillaceae > Tepidibacillus > Tepidibacillus sp. HK-1. Next base: position 25,096 of record NZ_BDGM02000009.1, read on the forward strand.
ACAATTATAAGTGAGCAGTTAGATTTGCAAAAAGAACGGATCAAAGAAAAGGAAAAATTAGAGTCGTTTTTGGATAAGTATAATTCGGAAAATCCAAATGACAAATTTATCCTTTTGTACTTTTATACAAAATATAATGATAAACCTTCGATACAGTCTTCTCCGTTGTTAGACATCAATTGTTTAGTAAGAAAAAATATAAAAGAATGTGTGCAGTCCCTGTCTTGTGAAGAGAATATTTTATTCGAAAAACATAATCAATTTTTTTGCCTAATCCAATCTTCAGAAATCGAGCATCAGAACATGGTTTCCTATTTTAAAAGTGAATGTCAAAAATCAGTGCAAAATTCCTCTATTATAGATGTCAAAGTTTCTGTTAGTGCTCCTATTAGGAGTTTAAACGATTTTGATGTGAAAATAAAATCGGTCATGAAAATTATGGAAATTGGCCATAAAGTTCAACCAGATGAAAAAGTGTATACCTATGATAAATTAGGCATTTATGAGATTCTTATTAATTTGAGTACCAATCCAGCTGCTATGCTGTATGCGGATGAAGTGCTTTCACCCCTAACTAGTGGTGATGGAGAGCTTTTAGAGACTTTAATTGCCTTTTTAAAAGAGAACGGAAACGTATCGCGTACTGCTGAGACTTTATTTATTCATCGAAGAACGATGACTTATAGGCTTCAAAAAATTAAAGAACTGTTAAACATGCAGCTAGATGATCCAGAAAACCTTTTTATTTTGCGTTTTTGCTTGAAAATGAAAGAGTACATTTAAGTAGATTTTAAATTCATAAGTCCATTTAGTTTAATAGATAATGAAAGATTGATTCTGTTAAGAAATTTACTTTTGTCAGTCTAAATAGATTTCCCTAAGTAAGAGACGGAGGATATCCGTCTCAGGCTGTCTTGACAGCCTTTACTTATTTTGCTTATATTTTAGTGAATCACTGCGTTAATTTGATATATAGGAGTGAAAATTTTTAGGAGCTAAGTATTAGGCAGGCTACGGTTCTGCTTTCACCTAAAGGCTCGGCAATCGCCGAGTTTTTTTTAATTCCTCCTTCCATTTTATGAGAAAGGTGAAAATAGTGAGAAAAAAATCAAATAAAATCCTTCCCAACTTGTGCATGTGACGAAGTAATTAGAATTTTTATAATAATTTAAAAAGGGGGAATCACAATATGTTAGGAATTATTCGTGTTTTAACAACTAAAGAAGAGTCTGTTCTACAAGAACATGGAAATAAAATGAAGGAATATGCAGGGGTAGAATCAATTACAAAATGTATACAAGATCAACCTAATGGTATTTATAATAATGAATCTGAACAAATAGCCATTTCAAAAATAGTAGAATTGGCTAAAAAAATGGAAGAAGAGTTTAATGTCGATGCGATCACAATTAGCTGTGCGGCTGATCCAGCTATTGATGAGTCAAGAGCTGTTGTGAATGTTCCTGTTTTAGGTGCAGGAGTATGTGGAGCACATACAGCTTGTATGGTTGGAAATCGTGTTGGGATAATTGGTATCACAGATTTTATACCAGGCCGGATGCTAAAGGAACTTGGTGAACACTATCATTCACACGCTTATTCTGAAAAGTTAAGAAAGACTACGGATTTATTTAAAGAAGGTGCAAAAGAAGAATTATTAAAAGTAGCTCAAGGGTTAATTGATTCTGGAGCGGATGTCATTTTATTTGCTTGTACTGGATTTTCAACGATTCGCTTAAAGGATTATTTTGTTAAGCACTTATCTGTACCAGTCGTCGATTTAGTTGAAGCACAAGCAATTGCTTATCAATTGATTAGAAAGGAGACAAGGAATGAACCAAAAAACGTTTGATTTCTCGTTTATCATATTTTCAATAATCATCTCTATTTTTGGTGCAATCATCGGGATGCAGCTGATCACATCTCTTGGTATTACTCCGAACACATCCATTATTGGTGCTTTAATTGCGATGGTTATAGCCCGTATCCCGATGCAAATGTTCTATAAATACAAGTCCCTAGATAATCAGAATCTTGTTCAAACGACGATTTCTGCAGCCACGTTTGGTGCAGCTAATAGTCTTTTAATCCCTATTGGATTACCTTATGTTTTAGGGATGCCGGAGTTAATCATTCCTATGCTAATCGGAGCAGGGATTGCCTTATTTATTGATGCATTCATTTTATATAAAGTATTTGACTCTAAATTATTCGGTGCAGATGAAACATGGCCGCCAGGTGTTGCAACCGCTGAAGCCCTAAAAGCTGGAGATGAGGGTGGATCTAAAGCAAAGTACCTCGGTTTAGGAATTTTAGGTGGAATGGCTGGTTCTCATTTTGGTATTCCGATGTCCGCATTTGGTGTTGCATTTATCGGAAACATATGGGCATTATCAATGTTTGGAATTGGTTTGTTATTAAGAGGATATTCTGTTCAGCTGTTTGGTGTTGACTTAAATGAGTACTATATTCCACATGGAATGATGATTGGTGCAGGAGTTGTGGCATTGCTTCAATTTTTATTTACTCTTGCTAATTCTCGATCTAAAAAAGAAACTGATGTGGAAACAGATCATGAATACACACGAAATGAAAGTGATGTAAAACAAGGAATGGGAATTGGTTTCGTTCTTTATATTGCTGGGGCCCTACTTGTTGCTGTTATAGGAGGAATTATGGCTGAAATGCCTATCTGGCAGCTGTTATTATTTGTTTTATTTGCTGCGTTAGCTGCTCTTGTAAGTGAAATTATTGTAGGGATTGCGGCGATGCATTCAGGATGGTTTCCAGCATTTGCTGTTACGTTAATTTCACTAATCATCGGGATGATCATAGGGTTTCCGCCAGTCGCACTTGCCTTACTTACAGGTTATACAGCGGCAACAGGTCCTGCTTTTGCAGATATGGGGTATGATTTCAAAGCTGGTGTCATTATTAGACGAGGTGTTTCAAGTGCTCAAGAGCTTTTTGGACGCCGTCAGCAATTTAAGAGTGCAGCAATTGGTTTTGGGGTTGCGTTAGTAATGGTTGCTCTTTTTGCAGATTCTTTTTTCGCACAAGACTTAGTTCCTCCTGTAGATCGTGTTTATGCAGCGACAATTGAAGCTGGTATTTCAGGAAACGTAACAACGTTATTGTTATTGTGGGCGATTCCAGGAGCCATCATTCAATTAATTGGCGGACCAAAGAGGCAAATGGGAATTTTGTTAGCGACAGGTCTATTGATTTCATTCCCAATCGCAGGCTGGGCAGTAATCATTGGGGTTCTAATCCGTTTAATCGTACTAAAAGTTCGTGGTCCAGAGGCGGAAAAAACAATGTACACCACGGCAGCAGGATTTATTGCCGGAGATGCTATATATAGTTTCTTTACATCAATTTGGAAAGCTAGATAAAGAGGGGATCTAAATGACAAAAAAAATATTAACTAAAGATGATGCTAAGAAAGCAGTATATGGAGGTTGTATTCTAGGAGGCGGAGGCGGAGGATGGATTCATGATGGTCTTGAAAAGTCAGAATCTGCCTTTGAAATGGGCACTCCTAACCTGATTACAATCGATGAATTGCAAGACGATGACTACGTAGTGTGTGTGTCACTTGTCGGGGCACCTTCTGCAAAAGAACTATATGTTGACTCACAACAGCTAGTTGAAACGGTTCAACGTATGCAAAAAGAATTTCCGCATCCAATCAAAGCCATTATGACAAATGAAAATGGAGCTTCCACAACGATAAATGGCTGGCTACAGGCTGCTGGTACTGGCTTGCCGGTTATCGATGCGCCTTGTAACGGAAGGGCACATCCAACAGGATCAATGGGTTCTTTAAATTTAACTGAAGTGGATGGATACCTATCGGTTCAGGCATATTCAGGTGGAAAAAATGATAAAAAAGTGGAGGGGATTGTTTCAGCTTCCCTTGACAAAGCTTCAAATGCTGTCCGTTTTATGTCTGTAGAGGCTGGAGGTATGGTAGGGGTTTGCCGAAATCCAGTGCAAGTCGATTATGTGAAAAAAAATGCTGCAGTAGGTGGCATCACTCAGGCAATCGAACTTGGTGAAGTCTTCCTATCTGTACCTGAGGGTTCAGAGCGAATTGAAGCCGTTGCTTCATATCTGAAAGGCCGGGTTATTCATTCAGGAACGGTAAGTTCGTTTGAATTGAATGAAACAGGCGGATTTGATGTTGGAATTGTGAATATTGATGATTTAGAGCTTACTTTTTGGAATGAATACATGACTGCTGAGATGAATGGCGAGCGTAAGGGTACATTCCCAGATTTAATAATGACTTTTGATGCTAAAACAGGACGTCCATTAGTAAGCGCAGAAATTCAGGAAGGTCAAAGTATTGCGGTCATTTCAGTACCGAAAGAAAACCTGAAATTAAGCTCAACAATGTTTAATAAAAAGCTTCTAAAGTCAATTGAAACTATTATTCAGAAAAAGATTGTTTGAAGGAGAGAGATGTCATGTCACTGAAATATACAATGGAAGTAATGGAACTGTTGGATCATCCAAAAGCAAACGGAAAAATGGTTACCGATCTTTTTACAGATTTCTCAAATGTAGAGGCAACCTACGAAACTGTATCGGGTGATCGTGGGTCAACCGATTTTATAAAAATCGTTGTAAAAGGAACGGAAGGGAAATTAGCAGGTGGTAACGCCCCTTCCCTAGGAGTAGTGGGGCGTTTGGGTGGACTTGGAGCACGTCCCTCCCGAATTGGATTTGTTTCAGACGGCGATGGAGCTGCAGCCGCTGTCACAATAGCGTTAAAGCTTGCGAGCATGGCTGAAAAAGGAGATCGTCTACCAGGTGATGTCTATATCACGACACATATTTGTCCAGATGCTCCAACAGAGCCCCATGAACCAGTTGATTTTATGGGATCGCCAGTTGATATCCTTACCATGAATCAGTATGAAGTATTGCCAGAAATGGATGCCGTTTTATCCATTGATACAACAAAAGGAAATAAAGTCATTAACCATCGCGGGATTGCCCTATCTCCAACTGTAAAAGAAGGGTATGTGTTAAAGTTCAGTGATGATTTGCTACGAATCATGGAGATGTCTACTGGCGATTTACCTGTGACTTTTGCTGTAACGACTCAAGATATTACCCCTTATGGAAATAATGTTTATCATATAAATAGTATTTTGCAGCCTGCTGTTGCAACGGATGCACCAGTTGTTGGTCTTGCTATAACGGCTAAATCAGCTGTTCCAGGCTGTGGTACCGGTGCAAGTCATGAAGTGGATGTGGCACAAGCTGTTCGCTATAGCATTGAAGTAGCAAAAGAATTTACGCGTGGACAAATTGAATTCTACGATAAGCAAGAATTCAGCCATCTTGTGAAATTATATGGTTCAATGAAGAAGCTGCAAACTCTAGGAAGTGTTTCGTCATGACAAGAAAGTCAGTAGGTGTTTTGACGATCGGACAATCCCCACGAGAAGACGTAACTCCTTCTATTCGAGCTATTTTAGGGGATTCGATTGATATTAAAGAGGCAGGTGGACTTGATCGACTTGATGAGAACGAAATAAAGACTATTCATCCTGATGATCAAGAAATTACGTATATTTCAAAATTGAGAAATGGCCGATCTGTTAAGATTGGGAAATCGAAGCTTTTGCCATTATTACAAGACGAATTAACCAAACTTGAAGAGAAGGTATCTGCTGTTATTATGCTTTGTACAGGAGATTTTCCGACAATTCAGAGTAAGAAGCCGTTAATTTATCCTGATAAAATATTAAACCATACAGTCCAAGCAATCTTAAATAAGGGGAAGCTAGGAGTGATTGTTCCATTAGAGGAGCAACGAAATACTCTAACTAAAAAATGGGAAAATCCCAACCTGGAACTTTTCGTTGAAGTTGCATCTCCTTATGAAGAAAGTGATGTAAAAGGAGCTGCCCAAAAGCTAAAGGCCCAGGGAGCGGAGCTTATTGTTCTTGATTGTATGGGATATTCTGAAACTCATAAAAAAGATGCCATGGAGGGTAGCAACCTGCCAGTTCTTCTTCCGCGGACCTTAACTGCTCGTATTGCTGCAGAATATGTACAGTAGATTAGAGATCCGGTTTTCCGGGTCTTTTTTTTAGGGGAGAGGAATCAATAAATGCCAATCATTGCACTGTTTGTTTTAAGTCTTCTTTGGGGGTCTACTTTTTTTCTAACCAAATTATTGCTCATTGATTTTGAGCCGGTTTCAATCGTTTTTTATCGATGTTTATTTGGTATGTTGGGGCTTTTGCCATTTTTTCTATGGAAAAAAAAGAAAGAGGATTTTATTAGGCTTCCTATTCTTATTATGATTACCTTGATAAGTGCAGGTATTCCGTGGGTTTTCATGAGTTTTAGTTTACAAGGACTTGACACAACCGTTAGTGGAGTGTTGAATGCATCTGGTCCTGTAATTGGAACTATTTTGAGTATTGTAATCTTTAAAAAAATTATTCCTCGGCACGAGATTTGGAGCGTATTAATTGGATTTACTGGAATTTTTATAACAATCCTAGCGGGGATGAATGGAAATGGCCAATTCCACGTTGGGTCTGCAGCATTGCTTTTATTTGCTGTTTGTTTTTATTCGATGTCAGCTGTCTTCTCGTCTATGTATTTAAAGCATTGTTCTGTTTTTACTCTTTCTTTTACAACAATGGCGGTTGGTACTATTTATTCTGGTGTATTTATGCTGTTTATTGAGCCGATGAGTTTCAGAAATTTTGTAGATTGGAAACCTTTTTTATTGTTTCTTGCTATAGGTATGGTTAGTTCAGGATTCGGGAATATGATCTATTATTATTTAGTGAAATCAGGGGGTGCCCTATTCGCTCTATTAGTAACATATTTAATGCCGATAATGACAATTTTATTAGGGGTTCTTTTTCTTGGAGAAAATGTTAGCATCGGTATGGTGGTTGGATTGTTCTTTGTACTAACTAGTGTTTATTTGATGAATAAAAAAAAGGTGTATAAAAAAGGAGTGATAAAGGAATATGTTTCATAGTGTTGTTGCAAATATCATGTCAAACAACTTAGATGTTGCTAAAACGAGTTCAATATTAGTTTTAACAGATCATAGTACATCTTCTTTAGCCAAAAAGTTTAAAGATGCCTTAATAGCAAATGAGTGGAATGCAACTTTTTATGAGATGGAGGACAGAACAAAATCAGGTGAAGAGCCTCCAAGAGAAGCTGCTGATCAAATGCTGGAATATGATGTTGTTTTCTGCTTAACTAAGCATTCTTTAACACATACATTAGCTCGAAAAAATGCGAATATTCATGGAGTTAGTGTGATTACAATGCCAGGAATTACGGAGGACATGTTTTTGCATGGGGCAATGAAAGCCGATTACGGGCTGGTAGAAAAGGAAACAATGGAAATGACAGATAAATTGTCTCAAGCAGAAAGAGTAACGATTGAAACCGGAAGCGGGTATCGATTAAACATTTCCCTTTCTGGAAGAACAGGGGTCCCAAGTACAGGAGTTTTCAAAGGCAAAGCTGCTTCAGGCAATCTACCATCAGGAGAGGCTTATATTGCACCTGTTGAAGGGGCGGCTGAAGGGAAAATCGAAATTAATGGATCTATTGCTGGTATTGGGCTTTTAAATAAACCTGTTGTTTTAACACTTAAGCAAGGGAAGATTATTGAAGCCACCGGTGAACAAGGGGAAAAACTACTTTCTTTGCTAGGTGATGGAGACGGGAGATTACTATGTGAACTTGGAATCGGAACGAACCATGCTGCAAGAGTAACAGGAAATATATTAGAAGATGAGAAAGCTTATAATACGATTCATGTTGCGTTTGGCTCTAATCATACCTTCGGAGGGACGATAAAAACGAATGTCCATATTGACTGCGTGACGATTAACCCTAAAATTGAATGGGAATAAACGACTTAAATAGGTGACAGGATAGTAGAAGTAAAAGAGATAACTAAAATCTTTGAAGATAATTAATAATTAAATACCTTCGTTGGCACACTTCATTAAAGATATTACACACTCTCATCTTAGGGGCGGCATGATGTGATGGCTGCTCTATAAGGTTTTTCAAGAGGCTTGCTAACTAAATGCTAACATGGTGAAAAATTAAGAGGCTTCTCATTAGTTCACTTTATTTTTGGGAAGCCTCTTTTTGATTTTTTGAGTAAACATGAAGATATACATTCTTTGTAATTTGATAATCATTATGACCGAGCTGATTTACAATTTGCTCCAGAGTGTAACACCAGCCTCTACTAAGAGAGATGTATGCGTATGTCTCAATGATAAAATTTTTATTTAGCTAATCGAATCAATTTCATAATTATGAGCCATACGGGCTCAAGGCTTTTAAAAGCCGAAAAAGGAGTACCTCCCAAAATGTCGAATGAGTAAGTAACTACATAAACTCTAAGACTGGAGGAAGACTCCCCATGCCTTTTATAAGACAAGAAAGCCTATTTAGTATACAAGAATTATATGATTTAGAATCTACCCAACGATTTGCAGCTATCTTTTCAACGATTGACATTGATCCAATCTTGGCTGTGGTTGAGAAAAAATCAAGATTTGTAGACCAGTTGAGCTTAACTATGCAGCGATGATCTACGCTTTAATTGCCAGAATCACAGAACGTATTCCATTTATCAAAGATTTAGTAAAACGTCTCAAGAATGATATCGTCTTTCGCCTTGATTGTGGCTTTTTGGTTTCTGATTCTGTGCCATCTGAGGTCGCATTCTCAGTTATGATTTAACTCATCAAGGAATCGAACGCTTTAGAAAAAGTCTAAGAAGCTCTTCTTCAACAAGCAACTAGTGAAGGCTTTATTTCCGATGATATGGTAGTTATCGATTCAACCCATTTTGAAGCCCGTGATCAGGCGCCACCTAAATTCTGCAGGTCTGTCTTTCTTTAAAAGAAGGAATTATGAAATTGATTCCTTTAGGTAAAATTTCATTTAATAAGAATTCTTCTTCTGCAAAATTGGTTAAGTGGTGTCTTAATAATGGCAAAGAATATACATAATTACTGTTTTCCCTTTTTAAAAAATCTGTCTTTTTGTTTTCTACTTCTGATGTAAATGACCTGATAATTTGACTTGAACTGTTAAATATAAAAAAGCCTCCTTGTATATTTAAATAAAAAAATCCGCTCAATTTTGAGCGGATTGAACGATGGATAAAAAGGCAATTATAGAAAATATACCTGTTTATACAATCGTTCCATCCTCCCAACTCCCGAAGAAAATGAAACTTGAAAAGTAAGGCAGGTCTCCTGACTTGTGCTTCTTCCTACTTTGAATCCTTCCCGTACAAGAGCCATGAAGCATTCTTGCACAGTGGTTTTTACTCATTTCGTCCACACTTACAGTTGCGGGGACAGTTCTGGACTTTCACCAGATTCCCTTTTAAGTTTTAAAACACCTTACTTTTTTGCATAAAACACTATATATTGTTTTTTAAAAACGATTTTTTCTATATGTTGTATTCCTTGTTTGATATTAAATAACAAATTTTGCTTTTTTGCAATGATTATTTTTTATACAGTAACAAAATTAAAAATTTAGTTGACATGCTATCAGTCATGGGTTATATATAAAGTTAATAAAATTAAATATCGTTGGAAATAGGTTCCAAGTTATGCGATGATAACTTGGATTAAAAGGGAAGTCGGTGAAAATCCGACACGGTCCCGCCACTGTAACGAGGAGTCTGTATAAATCATTGCCACTGATTGAAAAATTGGGAAGGCCTTATACAGACGGTGAATCGAAGTCAGGAGACCTGCCTATTTTCAAAACACAAAACCCTACGGGAGATAGGGGAGTGTTTGTCGTTTCAGTGCCATATCAGCATTGATTACACATTAGAACACTTCAACGCTTTCCTTGTAAAACGAATAGAAGTGTTTTTCTTGTGAAATAGGTGATATGGTGGAGAATATTCACTAGAGCACATCAAGCACTTCTATCTTTAGGGTAGGGGTGCTTATTTTATTGGAGGGAGGAATTGATTTGCAAAATCGATCATTTAGTGTTGAGGTTTTGTTATTAACGATTTATTTTTTGTTCATTCCACAGTCTGCATATGCGATGCATATCATGGAAGGTTTTTTGCCGGTTAAATGGGCTGCTTTTTGGTGGGTACTTTCTACTCCGTTTTTCTTGTTTGGAGTGAAAAGGATTCGTATCGTTATCAAAGAAAATCCTCAGTTTAAATTACTACTTGGTGTAATAGGGGCGTTTACTTTTGCTTTATCTGCTCTAAAGCTACCATCAGTTACAGGGAGTAGTAGTCACATGACAGGTGTAGGATTAGGCGCGATCTTATTCGGTCCAGCGATCATGAGTGTAATTGGGGGAATTGTTTTACTTTTTCAGGCTCTTTTACTCGCCCATGGTGGAATTACCACTTTAGGTGCTAATCTTTTTTCGATGGCGATTACTGGGCCAATATTTGCTGTAGGTACGTATCATGTTTTTAAACGTTTGCTCCATAGAGATAAGCTTGCAATCTTTTTGGCAGCAAGTTTAGGGGATCTAATGACTTATGTTGTGACTTCACTTCAATTATCTCTAGCGTTTCCTTCACAAATTGGTGGAGTGATGGAATCATTTCAAAAATTTTTTACGATCTTTGCTGTTACTCAGGTGCCGTTAGCGATGATTGAAGGAATCATTACAGTTATTGTTATTCAACTTTTAAAGCAAAATCATCAGCAAGAACTGCAATTTCTTTTACAAAAAGAAAGGAGGTTTTTTACTTGGGGTAAATAAAAAAATACTACTTAGTGTATTCGTTTTGTTCCTTATTCTCTTTTTACAAAATTTTTTAGGAAATCTTGAATTTGCTGGGACGGATGATCAAGCACAAGGAGTAATTTCATCGATAGATCGAGATTATCAACCATGGATTACAAATTTGTTTTTTCAACCGAATGAGACAATGGAAAAGCTCCTTTTTTCCGTTCAAGCTATTTTAGGATTCGGTGTTCTCATTTATGGAATTGGTTTTTATCAAAGGAAGGATAAAAACAGGTGAGAAATTAAATGTTGAAAATTGATCAAATTGCGTATACCAATCGTTTCATTCGACTTGATCCTTTAATCAAATTGGCATTTGTGTTTGTAAGTTTTATTTTCTCTTTTTTGTTTCATTGGGTTGGCGATCTTATGATCTGGGTTATTACTGTCACGATCACTATTGGTTTTGCCAAAGTGCCATGGAAAGATTATCTAACATTATTGCTAGGGATGGGTCTTTTTCTAGGAGTAAGCCTAATTAGCATTATGGTATCCATTTCTCCATCACCAAAAATGATGTTGGGCTTTCTTTCCATCGGCCCTTATTTTATTGGTATTACGAAACAAGGAATAGAAACAGCAGGAACTATATTTTTTCAATCACTGTCTAACACGGCAAGTTTACTTTTTCTTATACTGACGACTCCTTTTCATGACTTAATAAAAGTAATGGAAAAATTGAAAATTCCTGTTGATCTTCTCGAAATTGCGAAGCTCATCTATCGTTTTCTATTTGTTTTGTTAGATACAGCCTATCAGATGAAAATGGCACAAACTTCACGGCTTGGCTATAAAAACTTTACTCGTTCACTTTATTCATTTTCAGCTTTATTATCACAACTTTTTATAAATTCTTTAGAGCGTTATCGAAAATGGGCGATCGGTTTAGAAAGCAGAGGAGTGATTGAAAGTTCTATTGTAGCTGATCAAGCTAATACCGAAGTATAAAAGGACGGAAAGCAGATGGAATCATCAATCATCGAATTGGAAAATGTATTATATCAATACCCGAATGGTACGGTAGCACTTGATCGCCTTACCTTAAAGATCTCGAATAGCAAAAAGGCGGCGCTAATTGGTCATAATGGCGCAGGGAAATCAACACTTTTAGGTCATATTAATGGCATTTTCCGACCAACAACAGGTAAAGTGATCGTCAATCAAAAAGAAATAAGGTATTCTCGTTTGGAATTAAATCGATTAAGAAGGAAGGTGGGGATTGTTTTTCAAGATCCAGAACAGCAACTCTTCTCGTCAAATGTTTGGGAGGATATAGCCTATGGACTCAAAAATTTGAACCTTCCCGATAAAATGATTCAAGAAAAAGTTCAGTTCATCATGGAATATTTACATATCACTCATTTAGTACAGAGGCCAATCCATTATCTTAGTTTAGGTGAGAAAAAATTAGTAGCCTTAGCTGGAGTCTTGGTGATGGAACCAGAGATTTTATTATTAGATGAACCTACAGCTTATCTTGAACCGAAGGCTATCGAACGATTGATCCAATTTTTAGAAGAAGAATCAAGCTCCAAGTTAATCCTTTTATCTACTCATGATTTGGAATTGGCTTATCAATGGGCCGATCATCTTATTGTTTTAAAAAATGGAAAAAAATTAAAAGAAGGAACACCTATGGAGATTTTTTCTGACGCAACAATATTAAGGGAATCTGGCTTAAAACCGCCAATTTTTTGGGAAATATACCAAGAGTTATTAAAACAGAAACGAATCGATTCTTCTATAAAACCACCAACTTCATCTACTGAATTATTATCTTTATTACATAACATCTGTAAATAAAAAGTGAAAGGAAATATGGACAAAATGGGAACGATTAGACATCTATTCATTGTTGGAATTGGACCTGGAAGTGCTGAATTAATGACAAAACAAGCACAACTTGCCATTGAAAAAAGTGAAGTTATTGTTGGGTATCGGACTTATATCGATCTTATCCAACCATATATACAGGGAAAAGAAGTGGTTGCCACAGGAATGACCAAAGAGATCGAAAGAGCAGAAATCGCGATTGATCTAGCAAAAAAGGGAAAGAAAGTAGCCGTTATCTCTAGCGGAGATGCCGGGGTATATGGAATGGCAGGGCTTATTTACGAAATGATCGCAGCAAGAGAGGAAAAAATATCTGTTCAAATTGAAGTCATCCCTGGTATATCAGCAGTCAACGCAGCTGCGGCTTTACTAGGAGCACCGCTTATGAATGATTATTGTACCATCAGTCTGAGCGACCTTTTAACACCATGGGAACAAATTGAAAAAAGAATTCGTCTGGCTGCAGATGCAGATTTTGTCATCGCCCTTTATAATCCAAAAAGTAAGAAAAGAATTCTATCGATCCAAAAAACGCAAGAAATTTTATTACAATACCGCTCGGTTGATACACCAGTAGGCATTGTGAAGAATGCGTATCGAGACGATCAAGAAGTCATCGTAACGACTTTAGGAGAAATGCTCCATCATGAGATGAATATGGTAACCACCATTATTATTGGCAGTTCGGACACTTTTAAATTTGATCAAAAAATCGTGACACCACGTGGTTATCAAAATAAATACAGTTTAACAGAACGCTAACAAAAAATGATAAATTTTGGGGGAGAAGAAATGGAAGCCATTTTATTTGTCGGGCATGGGAGTCGAGATTCAGAAGGAAATGAAGAAGTACTTCGTTTTACAGAAAAAGTAGCACAAAGAATCCGGGGAATAAAATCGGTACCGATTATTGAAACTTGTTTTTTAGAATTAACCACTCCCACAGTTTCTGAAGGAATGGATCAATGTATTCGTCAAGGGGCAACAAAAATCGCTCTCGTTCCTATTATTCTTTTTTCCGCTGGTCATGCTAAAATACATATTCCTAATGAGATTGATCAAGCAAAAGTGAAATATCCAGGTATCACTTTTACATACGGAAGGCCTATCGCGATTCATGAAGTAACATTACAAATTCTCACAGATCGTCTGAAAGAAATAGGTTTTCAAGGAGAAAGCGGGGAACAAAGAAAAGAGGAAGCCATTTTACTAGTGGGGAGGGGAAGTAGTGATCCCGATGCAAACAGCGATCTTTACAAAATCATGCGGTTATTATGGGAACGGATCCCAGTTAAGTGGGTGGAACCTGCTTTCATGGGAATAACAGAGCCGACGTTTACAGAAGGAATCGAAAGATGTATTGCGACAGGGGCAAAAAACATTTATATCTTACCTTTTTTCTTATTTACGGGGATATTGATCAAACGAATGGATCAAATGATCGAACATTATCAACAATTATATCCAAACCAAAAGATCAAAAGAGCTCCATATCTAGGGCTTGATCACAAATTAATCGATGTTCTCACTGACCGTGCCTTTGAAGCATTAGAGGGGAAACCAGCCCTTAATTGTGACCAATGTATGTACCGTATTAACTTCATCCATCATTCGCATCATGAACATCATCATGATCACCATGATCACGTACATCACCATAATGGTCATCATCACCATCATGAATAAGTGAACAAGAACCATAAGCAGAGGTTAGATAAAATGTTAGTATTAGCAGGAACAAAAGATGCAAGAGAACTAACTGCTTTTTTACTTCAACATAATAAGAAGGTATCCGTAAGTGTGGTCACAGAACAAGCTGCCCAAAAATATAAATCTCTAAACATCCCCATTAATATTGGAAGGTTAACGAAAGAACAAATGCTAGAAATGGTCCTTGCAAAGAAATTTAAGGCCATTATTGATGCGACACATCCTTATGCAGAACTCGTTTCAAAATATGCGATTGAAGTAGCAAAAGAAGTAAAAATACCTTATTTACGGTATGAGCGGCCGTCAACAGTTCTAAATGAGAACCAATACCTTCATTTCGTATCTTCCTATTTAGAAGCCATTGAATGGATCAGAGAAAAAAAAGGTGTTGTATTCGTAACTACAGGAATCAATAAAATTGATCGATTTGCAAAAACATTGTTAGGGGAGCCAAATATTCGGCTTATTTTTCGCATCTTGCCTACGGCAGAGAACCTACAAAAGTGCGAATCATTAGGAATACCAAAGGAAAATATCATTGCCATGCAAGGAACATTTTCAGCTGGATTGAACCAAGCCATCTATAAAGAATATGGAATCAATCTTCTAATTACAAAGGAAAGTGGGAAAGAAGGAGGATTTTTAGAAAAGGTAGAGAGTGCCATTCAAATGGGAATTGAGACGATCGTGATACAAAGGCCCAAACTACAATATCCAATTGTGTTTCATCATTTTGAAGATTTATTGAAATACCTAGAGAAACATTAGTAAATGAGTTGTAAATGAAATCAACGAAAGGTGAGGGATATGGATTTTTTCGTAGAATTTTCGCCAATAACGACTCAACCTCAGGAGATTGAGTTGAAAAGTTTTGAAATGATAGAAGAAGAAATCGGTAATCATTCCTTTTCAGATGCACAATTTCCAATTGTCAAAAGGGTGATTCATACGACCGCGGATTTTGAATTAGGGAGAAGTTTACGATTTCATCCAGAAGCAGTGAAAGCGGGTATCTTCGCAATTCGCCAAGGAAAAAAAATTGTGACGGATGTGGAAATGGTAAAGTCAGGAATCCATCAATCTCGCATCACTCATTTTGGTGGACAAATCATTTGTCATATACGGGATGAGGATGTAGTTAAGAAAGCGAAAGAACAAAACACGACGCGTTCGATTATTGCCATGCAAAAGGCAACAAGTCAAATAGAGGGTGGGATTTTTGCCATTGGAAATGCACCAACAGCACTTCTAGAACTGATTCGGCTGATAAAATTGGAAAAAGCAAAGCCCGATCTCATCATCGGCGTTCCTGTTGGCTTTGTATCTGCAAAAGAATCAAAGGAAGAATTACAGAAATTAGATGTTCCCTATATTACCAATCAGGGAAGAAAGGGTGGAAGCCCAGTGGCTGCAGCAATTGTGAATGCTCTCTCACTGATGGCTCAACAAGTTGATAAGGATGTAGAATGAGTAAGAAAAAAGGATTACGAAGCGGATATACCACAGGAGCCTGTGCAACTGCTGCAACAAAAGCAGCTTTACTTATGTTAATTGAGCAGAGCCAAATTCTTGATATTGAAATCCAGTTGCCGATTGGTGAGAAGGTTAGATTTCCCATTCAAAACTCTACGTATAGCCTAACCTTTGCAATGGCAGGTGTGATCAAAGATGCAGGCGATGATCCAGATGTCACCCACGGAGCGCTAATTTTGTCAACCGTTTCATGGCTTAATGAAGAAAGAATCGAGATAGACGGTGGAAAAGGGGTTGGTCGAGTAACCAAACCTGGATTACCGGTCCCTATTGGCGAAGCAGCAATCAATCCTGTTCCAAGACGCATGATCGAGAAAGAAGTAAAACAGCTATTAAATTTTTATCAACTTACAAAAGGAGTAAAAGTGGTCATTTCGGTACCCAATGGTGAAGAGTTAGCGAAAAAAACATTAAATCCTAGATTGGGGATTATTGGTGGGATTTCCATTTTAGGATCAAGAGGTACGGTGATTCCTTACTCTCATGATGCTTACCAGGCTAGTATTGTTCAAGCGATTCGTGTTGCCAGAATCAATGGGATTGACCATTTTATTTTAACGACTGGGAGTACAAGTGAAAAGATCGCGCAAAACATTTTTAAGGAAAAAGAGGAAATGGCCTTTGTTCAAATGGGTGAATTTGTTGGTTTTGCTTTAAAACAAGCGAAAAGATTAGGAACAAAAAAGGTAACCATCTTAGGGATGATTGGGAAACTATCCAAGGTTGCGCAAGGGAAAATGATGGTTCATTCAAAAGAGTCGAGTATTGATTTTCAATTTCTAGCTAATATTGCAAACCGGCTTCACTTTTCAGATTCTGTTCAAGAAAAAATTAAACAAGCCAATACGGCTGCATGGGTTGAGAAAATCATCATCGAAGAAAATAGACCATCTTTTTTTGCAGAAATTTGCCGTTTAGTCGCTTTAGAGAGTCTTTCTTATATTCAAGGAGGATTAATCCTAGAGGTCATTCTTGTTTCAAAATTGGGAAGAGTTCTTGGGAGGGTGGAGATGGATGAATGGAAAAAATGAAGATCATTGGTATCGGTGATGATGGAGAAAATGGAATTTTTCCTCACTACCGAAAATGGATTGCCGAAGCAGATATTTTAGTAGGTGGAGAAAGACAACTTTCCTATTTTCCCGATTTTCAAAAAGAAAAATGGATTTTAAGAGGGGATTTACCATTTATCCTACATCGTTTGAAGGAGAAAGCAATCAACAAAAAGGTGGTTGTTCTTGCTTCAGGTGATCCACTTTTTTATGGAATTGGCCGTTTATTTCTTGACATTATAGGGTGCGAAAATCTATCGATCTATCCTCACCTAAGTTCAGTTCAATTAGCATTTGCTAGGTTGGGAGATTCTTGGCAGGATAGTTATATTGAAAGTTTACATGGGAGGTCATTGACAGGGTTAGCCCAAAGAATCGATGGAAAAGCAAAGATTGCTCTGTTAACGGATGCTGTCCATTCACCAACAATGATTGCGCAGTATCTACTAAACTATGGATTTGATGAGTATGAAATGTTTATTGGTGAATACCTTGGTGGAAAAAATGAAAAGATTTATCTCTTATCTCTTGAAGAAGCGGCTGATCAAACATTCGCGCCGTTAAATATCGTCATAATGCGGAAACGAAAAGAAATTCCAGCCGTTCAAAGTTGGAATTTAGGAATCGAAGACGAAGAATTTTATCAAAAAAAGCCAAAAAAAGGATTAATAACCAAAAAAGAGATACGGGTATTAAGTTTAGTAGAAATGAAATTAAGACCACGAGATATTCTCTGGGATATTGGAGCTGGGTCAGGTTCTGTTTCCATTGAAGCATCCAAATATCAGCCAGATACTGAAGTTTATGCGATTGAAAAAGATTTTGAAAATGTAGACTTTATCAGAAAAAATATGAAGAAGTTTCGTACGGATTTTACAGTTATCCATGGAGAAGCCCCAGATTGTTTAAACGATCTTCCCGATCCAGATGTGATTTTTGTTGGAGGGAGCAATGGGAGGTTAGAAGAAATCCTCCAGCTAGGCTGTCATCGGCTGAAGCAAAACGGAAGGGTGATTGTGAACGCCATTACGATGGAAACATTGATAGAAACATTACATTTTTTTGAAAATAGGGGATGTTCACCGAAAATTACACTTGTGCAGATTGCTCGAAGTAAGCCGATTGCTAGTAAAACAGGATTTGAGAGTTTAAATCCAATCTATATTGTCACAGCAACGAATCCAAAAGGAAAAAGAAAGGAAGAAGTAGATGGAAGAGCATAAAATCGGACAATTTTTTGGTATTGGCATTGGCCCTGGCGATCCCGAACTTCTCACATTAAAAGCATTACGGGTGATCAAAAATTCACCGGTGATTGCTTTTCCAATAAAGGCGGTAAATGAGACGAGTTATGCTTTGTCGATTGTAAGGAACTTTATTGATACAAAACGGCAGCAATTACTTCCTTTACTGTTCCCGATGACCAAAAATAAAGAAATCATCGAACAGCAATGGAAAGAAGCAATAGAAGCAGTATTTCGCCACTTACAGCAGGGAAAGGATGTTGCCTTCCTTACAGAAGGAGACCCTTTATTTTATAGTACATTTATTCATCTTTATCGATATATGGGACTCCTTCATCCAGAGGTTACCGTCCAATCGATTCCGGGAATTTCTTCAATTTTTGGTGCCGCGGCTTCATTACATTTACCATTGGCTGATGGCGATGCACAGGTCGGAATTATTCCAGCTACGAGAAATAAAGATCACATGAAAAAAGCGATTGAACTACATGAAACGATTATTTTCCTAAAAATAGCAAAAGTCCTTGATTTATTGGTCGATGTTTTAATCGAAACCAATACCTTAGAAAAGGCTGCAATAGTCACAAAAGCAACTTCAAACGAAGAAATCATCTATAAAAACGTTTTAGATTTAAAAGGAAAAGAGTTGCCCTATTTGTCATTGATGGTGGTGAAGAGAACATGATGAAAGAAAATAAGGTTTATTTCGTTGGAGCAGGACCTGGAGACCCTGATCTCATCACAGTAAAAGGGTTAAAATTACTGCAACAAGCAGATGTGATTCTTTATACCGATTCTTTAATCCATCCTTCTTTATTAGATAGGGTAAAAAAAGGAGCAAAAACGATTAAAACAGCTGGGCTTACCTTGGAACAACAAATAGAGATGATCGTTGAAGAAGTTCAAAAAGGAAGTCTTGTTGTTCGCTTACATACTGGGGATCCTTCAATCTTTAGTACGACATCTGAACAAATGAGACGATTGCAACGGGAAGGTATCGATTATGAGATCATCCCTGGTGTAAGTTCCGTTTTTGCGGCTGCTGCACAAATCAAAGCGGAGCTTACCATTCCCGAACTAACTCAAACTTTAATCATTACAAGAATAGAAGGAAGAACCCCTGTACCAGAAAAGGAGAAATTAAGAGAATTAGCACGTCACCATAGTACCCTTGCATTATTTTTAAGTTCATCATTTATTGAAAAAGTCGTAGAGGAATTAAGATTCGCTGGATGGGCAGAAGATACACCGATTGTGGTTGTATATCGTGCGACTTGGGAGGATCAAAAAATGATCCAAAGTACATTGGCAAAAGTGGTAGAAGAATTGAAGAAAGAGAATATTCACTCCCATGCGATGATTTTGGCCGGCAACGTTTTTCAAAATCATCTGGATATCGATAAAAATCGTTCCAAATTGTATGATGGTCGATTTAGCCACGGATATCGAAAAGGGGAGTAAATGGTGAAGAAAGCATATG
Organism: Tepidibacillus sp. HK-1; assembly: GCF_001748485.2. Classification (NCBI taxonomy): domain Bacteria; kingdom Bacillati; phylum Bacillota; class Bacilli; order Caryophanales; family Bacillaceae; genus Tepidibacillus; species Tepidibacillus sp. HK-1. The sequence goes on from NZ_BDGM02000009.1 coordinate 44,760, forward strand.
CGATTGTGGCAATTACAAAAAAAGGAGTAAGTCAAGCACGATTTCTGCATGAGCAATTACCTGATAGTGATCTTTATTATCCCAAAAAATGGGTTTTCGGAGATGAAGAAGAAAAGGGTATTTACGTAGTTGATGGTAGTATGGCAACGCTCTTATCTTCCTTATTTTTATCCTATCGAGGATTAATCTTATTTATGGCACTTGGAGCTGTTGTGCGAATCATTGCTCCACTTATCAAGGATAAAAGGACTGATCCAGCAGTTGTTGTCTTAGATGACATTGGCCAGTATGTCATTAGTGTCTTATCTGGACACTTAGGAGGGGCTAACCATTTAGCCAATCAAGTATCCAATTTAATAGGGGCTGTTCCAGTTATTACCACTTCGTCTGATGTCAACCAAAAATTAGCTGTTGATTTGCTAGGAGTTCAATATGGTTGGCAGCTAGACTCTGTACAACATGTTACTGCGGTAAGTGCAGCGGTTGTGAATGACGAAAAAATAGCGATGATTCAAGAAGTTGGAGAAAGGGACTGGTGGCCTTCTTCGATTCCTCGTTCTGAACAATTTACGTTTTATTCTTCGATATCAAGTGAAAGTAGAATTAAGGAAGATTATCAAGGGGCAATTGTCATTACCGATCGATTACTTCACCAAGATGAATGGAGTCATCTCCCTGAGAAGACCATTCTCTTCCGTCCGAAAACATTAGTGGTTGGAATCGGATGTAATCGTGGTACATCAGCTTCGGAAATCGAGTCTGTCATCTTTTCAACGTTAGAAGAGGAAAGATTGTCTTGGAAGAGTATTGACCATCTCGCAACCATTGATTTAAAAAGGGATGAATTAGGATTATTAGAGATTCGTCAAAAGTATCAATGGCCAATCGTTTTCTATACAAAAGATAAATTAAATCAGGTATCCATTCAACACCCTTCAGAAACGGTTTATCGTCATATTGGGGTTTATGGGGTGAGTGAACCTGCTGCTAGTTTATCTGCTACAACGAATCAACTTCTATTGCAAAAGAAAAAAGCAGGGAATGTTACGATTTCCATTGGTAGATTAGAGAAAGGAGGAAATCGATGAAAACACAGATTCCAAGAGTTGTCATTGCTGGGACAGGAAGTGGAGTAGGGAAAACGACGTTAACGATTGGTATAATGGCTGCTCTAGTAAAAAGAGGAATCACTGTTCAAGGGTTTAAAGTAGGACCCGATTATATTGATCCTACATATCACACTGCAGTGACAAAAAGGGAGTCAAGGAATCTTGATACTTGGATGGTTGATTCAGAAATCATGAAGGAAATCTTTATTCGCGGTTCACTTGGTGCAGATCTTGCAATAATTGAGGGTGTAATGGGTTTTTTTGATGGCAAAGACCCTCTAAGTGACAGAGGAAGTACTGCGGAAATTAGCCGATTATTAAACGCTCCAGTCGTTTTGGTCATCAATGCAGAGGGAGTAGCCCGAAGTGCTGCAGCGATGGTCCTTGGGTTTAAGCAAATGGATCCCCGGATAAATATTGCCGGAGTGATTGTCAATCAAGTAGGAGGATATCGACATTATCAATTGGTAAAAAAGGCGATCGAAGATGTGACAGGAATTCCAGTGATTGGTTATTTAATCAAAAATCAAATCATGAGTATACCGGAAAGACATTTAGGACTTGTTCCAGCAATTGAACGAGGGGAACTTAATCCATTATTTCAACAATTAGCAGGATCGATAGAAGAGCATATTGATCTCGATCAATTCATACAAATTGCCAAAAAAGCAAAGGAAGTCATTGTTAACCATAGTCCTATGTTCCAATCACTTTCTGAGCGACGTTATCCTGTCACCATTGCTGTGGCTAAAGATGAAGCATTTCATTTCTATTATCCAGAGAATTTAGAGCTACTAGAACAATACGGAGCAAGAATTCAATACTTTAGTCCCTTGGCCGGAGAAACCATTCCTGTTGATGCAGATGGATTGTATATCGGAGGGGGATTTCCGGAAGAATTTGCTGCTCAATTAACAGCCCAGAAAAAGATAATCGCGGATTTTCGGAAAAAGATCAGTCAGGGAATGCCAACATTTGCCGAATGTGGCGGTTATATGTTCTTAACTGAGGAGATTATTGATCACAATGGAAATTCGTATGAGATGGTTGGGATCATTCCAGCGAAAGTTCAAATGCAACAACGTTTGGCTGCATTAGGATATCGGGAAATCACAGCACTTATGCAACAAGTATTATTAAACAAAGGAGAGACAGCAAGAGGACACGAATTTCACTATTCTAGATTAATTCCAACGATTGAAAACTACCCATATGCGTATAAGGTAAAGGGATTAGGCGGAGAATTTTCGGATGGTTACCATCAGGAAAATCTAGTAGCTGGATATACACACTTCTACTTTCCTTCAAATCCGAATATGGTTATTCATTGGTTAGAAAAAGCAGTTGAATATCAAAAAAAAAGATAAATTCACTTGAAGAAAGGAGAGAAATTGATGAAAGAAACGAAAAAAGGCTTAACGATCATTTATACGGGAAACGGAAAAGGAAAAACGACAGCTGCAATTGGACTAGCCGTTCGAGCATTCGGTCAGGGTCTAAAGGTAGGCATCTTTCAATTTATCAAATCACCTGAAAGGGATTATGGAGAAAAAAAGACATTAGAGAAGTTAGGGATTGAGATTATTCAATTAGGTATCGGCTTTACCTGGACGAAAACGGCAGAGGAACATCGTCAAGCGTTAAACAGGGCTTGGGAATTAGTTAAAGAAAAAACAATGTCTGGTTCTTACGATCTAATTGTATTAGACGAGTTGAATAATGCTTTAGCAATCACTGATTTTCCCATCGATGATGTTCTTCCACTAAAAGAAGTGATTCAATTACTTCAACAAAGACCAAAAGCGTTACATGTGGTGATTACAGGTCGTAATGCTAAACCAGAACTCATCAACCAAGCAGATCTTGTTTCTGAAATTCAAGAAGTAAAACATTACTATAATGAAGGAATTCCAGCTGTCAAAGGAATTGAATATTGAGGAGGAAAGAACATGAATTGGCAAACGGCTATTGATAAGATTCAATTGTTAGATGTGAATGTAATGAAAGAAGCAGAGACCCATTTAGATCAATTGACAAAACCACAGGGTAGTTTGGGAATGTTAGAAGATTTGGCCATTCAATTGGCAGGCATTTATCAGACGACTCGTTTCCGTGTTGACCCGATTACAAGTTTTGTTTTTGTAGGGGACCATGGAGTAACAGAAGAGGGAGTTTCCGCTTTTCCTTCCGAAGTGACGACACAAATGGTTCATAATTTTCTTCATGGTGGAGCGGCGATTAATGTGTTAACACGCCAACACGATGTGTCGTTAAAAGTGGTCGATGTGGGAATGAAAGATTCCATCGATAATCCCCTCTTAATCCAAAAGAAAATTGGACAAGGCACCCGGAATTTTCTCAAAGAAAAAGCGATGACCAAACAAGAAGCAATAGAGGCGATTCAAGTCGGATTTGATTTAGGGGTGATGGAAGTAGAAAATGGTGCAAAAGGATTAGCAATTGGAGAAATGGGGATTGGAAATACCACATCGAGTGCAGCGATTGCAGCTTCATTGCTAAAAAGACCTCTTGATGAAGTTGTTGGTAGAGGGACTGGTTTGAATTCAGATCAGTGGTTGCATAAAAAAAAGGTCATTCAACAAGCATTACAATTCCATAACCTACAGTCTAATGATCCAATCGAGGTTCTTGCTACATTTGGTGGTTATGAAATTGCAGCGATGACAGGGATGATTTTGTCTGCTGCTTATAAGCGAGTTCCTATTCTGCTCGATGGTTTTAATACGGGTGCTTCGGCATTGATTGCAGCAAAGATTGAACCAAAGAGTGTACTTTATATGATTGCTTCCCATCAATCTGAGGAGCCAGGACATCGACATACGTTACAAGCGTTGCAAATTTATCCATTATTACAATTGAACCTACGACTAGGGGAAGGAACAGGTGCAATCCTAGCTCTTCCAATACTTCGTTCTGCTCAACATCTATTTCAAGAAATGGCTACTTTTGAAGAGGCAAACGTAGCAAATAAAATCGTATCTCAAAACTAACGACAGAGGATAGAGTATGGATCAATATCTTTATTGGCAAGTGATCGCTGCATTTCTCATTGATTTGTGGATTGGTGATCCAAAGCAATTGACACATCCCGTGGTGTTGATTGGCAAAGCTATTCGAAACATGGAAACATTTTTACGAAGATTTACTTTCCATTTTTCAGAGCGGTTATTAGGGATTATTTTAGTCATTATCATTGTTGGCAGTAGTTATGGATTGGTATGGCTCATTTTATTTGTAATGAATCAGGTTCATCTTTGGTTATCGTTGTTGGTAGGCGCTTGGCTCATTTCAACCACCATTGCAACGAAAGGTTTAGCAGACGAGGGGAAGAAGTTGTTCTCTTTATTAAAGGCAAAAGAACTAGAAGAAGCGAAAAAACAGGTTGGTTATATCGTTAGTCGGGATACTGATCATATGGATGAATCGGAAGTGATTCGGGCAACGGTTGAAACTATTGCAGAAAATATTGTCGATGCAGTAATTTCTCCACTATTTTACGCCATATTAGGTGGACCTGCGTTGGCAATGGTATATCGAGCAGCCAACACCCTTGATTCGATGTGTGGGTATAAAAACGAACGTTATCGTGATTTTGGCTTTGCTTCCGCAAGATTTGATGATCTACTTAATTATATCCCTGCAAGGATCACCGGTGTTCTCATTGTTTTAGCAGCTTGGTTGTTACAATTGGATGCAAAAAAGTCTCTTTCTATTTGGTTTCGAGATGCACATTTACATCCTAGTCCGAATAGTGGCATCCCAGAAGCGAGTGTTGCTGGGGCTTTACATATCCGCTTAGGAGGGGTCAATATTTATTTTGGCCAACCCAAAAAAAGAGCGTATATGGGGGATGATCTTATACCGCTTCAGGTTGAGCATATTCAACAAACGATTCAGTTGTTATATAGTGTAAGTGGAATCTTTATTGGCTTGTACACGGTGATCTTTTGGTCGCTTTATTTTACCAATTAGGTTGGTGATTTGGTGAAAGAATGGTTACAGGAACATATCCCTTTATTGAGTAAAAGGGAACATGGAAGTAAGTCTTGGGCAAAACTAGATTTTAGTATTAATACCAATCCATTAGGGCCTCCAGCTTTGATTATGGATTTCTTACAGCAAAGTGATCGACCGTGGATTTGTAAATACCCATTGGAACAAGCGTATCTTTTTAAGGAACAAATTGCGAAAAAGTTAAAAGTGAATCAAGAACAAGTCGTGATTGGAAATGGCGCTGCAGAACTTTTCTTTCTTTTACCAAGGGTACTACGTGTGAATCAAGGAATTGTTGTTCATCCTACTTTTTCAGAATATGAAGCATCATTACAAGCGGCAAATGTTCCAATAAAACGGATCTTTTATGAGATAGATGGAGATCGATTTATATTTCCCCTTGAAAGATTAAAAGCGATTCTATCTAAAGGGGATTTACTGTATATTTGTCGTCCGAACAACCCAACAGGTCAAATGATTTCTTTAGAAAAAATGGTAGAAGTGATCCAACTTGTGAAAGATCGGCAGGCCCTTTTAGTGGTCGATGAGTCGTTTATTGAATTTACAAGTGAGCCATATGGGTTAATACAACTGTTTCAAGAAGATACTCCCCTTATCCTCGTGCGCTCTTTGACTAAATTTTACTCCATTCCCGGGATTCGACTAGGATATGCGATTGGACCTTCGTGGTTGGTTCATTCCATGGAGTTGATACGAGACCCTTGGACAGTCAATGCGTTGGCACAACAGGTAGGGATAATTTTACTTGATGACATTTCATTTAGGGAAGAAACGCGGGCATGGATTCATCAGGAACAAAAGTGGTTTTACCAAGAAATGAGACAAATCGATGGGTATCACATTTACCCCACAACGACGAACTTTTATTTGGTACACACTTCTTTTTCCGTAGATCGACTTGAACAAGAGTTAAAGAAAAAAAGAATCGCTATTCGTTTGGCTCATTCTTTTCCAGGACTAGATGATCATTTTATCCGCTTAGCCATCAAAACACGGGAAGAAAACCTTGAGCTTTTAAAGGAGTTGAAACAGTTTGACATATCCTCAAGCTAACGTCACCTTGATTACAGGTGGAGTAAGAAGTGGCAAATCTAATTTTGCCCAATCTTTAGCCAGTCAATATGAAAGGCATGTTCGTTATCTTGCAACTGCAGAAGCTAAAGATGAAGAAATGAGAAGAAGAATTCTCCATCATCAAAAAAATCGCCCAACAAATTGGAAGATTATCGAAGAGCCAATATGGATTGATCAATACTTTGCTCCAAAGAAAAAGGCTTCAGCTGATACTGTCACTTTACTCGATTGTGTTACAGTGTGGGTTTCTAATCTTTTATTACAAAAAGATCCAATGGGAAAAGAAATGTGGGAATCAGAACAAGGGGTCAAAATAGTAGAAGAGCAAATTGATCGCTTTATTCAGACACTTATGAAAACGAACCAACCTACAATTCTTGTAACGAATGAGGTCGGGTTTGGTGGAATTGAAATGAATGTTTTAGGCCGAATCTATCAGGATTTGCTAGGTTGGACCAATCAAAAATTAGCAAAGGTAGCAGACCAAGTCTATTTAGTCGTAGCTGGAATCCCGATGTTGATCAAAGACGATATGAAAGGGGTGATGCAAAATTAGGCGATTAATGAATGAAATTGATTCGTTTTGGATGGCAATCCAATATTTTAGCCGTATTCCGGTTCCATATGCCATACATTATGATCAAGAGAGGATGAAACGTTCGATTCTCTACCTTCCTGCTGTAGGTTGGATGATTGGGTTTTTCCTTTATTTATTTCAGCAAATCACGATTGATTGGTTCCCAAGAACGGTTCATTCGATCCTGTTGGTTTCTTTCCTTTTATGGATAACAGGAGGGTTACATGCAGATGGTTGGATGGATGTTTTTGATGGGATTGGGAGTAGCCGAGATAAAGAAAAAATGCTTGCGATTATGAAGGATAGTCGTGTCGGAGCTATGGGTGTGATCGGATTTGTTATTTTATTTGCGTTAAAGGCATCGAGTTTGCTAAGTATTGATGCGAAGTTTTCCCTAGAAGCATTTCTTTTTGCTCCTTTGCTGGCCCGCTTTGGTGTTGTATTGGCGGTATATCGTTTTCCCTATGCGCGCAAGGAAGGGATCGGAAGGATGTTAAAGGAAGCTCTAACACTGAAAACTTTCATAGTCACTTTTGTTTGGATTCTACCATTATTTTGGCTGAGTACTTATTCCCTATTGATGTTGCTCCTGATTATGGGGTTTGTCCTTTTATTTGGCGTGTATTTTACAAAAAAATTAGGGGGACTAACAGGGGATGTTTATGGCTGGTTCATTGAAGGGGGAGAAACACTGCTTTGGCTTATGTTTGTTCTGTTATCGAGGTGAGACATGAACTTTTATTTACTCCGACATGGATTGACAAAATGGAATGAAAAAGGAATATTGCTTGGAAGCAGTGATCCGCCTTTACTTGATCAAAATGATGATCAGATCTTAAAATGGGTTCCTTTCTTGCAACAACACCGGGTTGAAATGATGGTGCATAGCGGAATGAAAAGGACAATAGAGACGATGCAGATCATTCGTAAACAACTGAACATGAATATTCCTATTATGCAGGATGAGCGGCTGAAAGAACTGAATTTTGGCGATTGGGAATTGAAAGATTATGATGGGTTGTACCAAAATCAACAAGAGTTATTTGTCAAATGGCTTCATGACCCTTGGCAAATTTCACCGCCAAATGGGGAAACCTTACAGCAATTAAAATCACGGCTGATTTCCTTTTTTGATCAATGGGTAGAGGAAAGTGCTAGTCAATCGATGCTTGTTATCACACATGGAGGTCCGATTCGGGTTCTTTATTCAATGATTCACCATACGTCTTTTTATGAATTAAATGTTCGACCTGGCTCTCTTTTTTATCTGAATTGGCAGTACAAAGAAATGAGAGAAGTCGATGAAGGGGAAAGTAAAGATGGCTAAGGCTTTAATGATTGTGGGTACAGGTTCTGATGTCGGGAAAAGTAGGATTGTCACAGCATTATGTCGTTACTTTTCGCAAAGAAATGTTTCTGTTGCTCCCTTTAAAGCGCAAAATATGGCTTTAAATTCCTATATCACAGTAGATGGGAAAGAAATAGGACGAGCCCAAGGTTTGCAAGCCGATGCGGCTGGGATCGTGGCCTCAGAACATATGAATCCGATTCTACTGAAACCAAGCAATCCATACGCATCACAAGTGATTGTTCACGGGAAACCGATCGCACAAATGAATTTTCGGGATTATCGTGAGACAAAACATGAAGAACTAAAAAAAATCGTTCAAGACTCATTAGCGAAACTACAAGCGGAGTACGATTTGATCCTCATTGAAGGCGCAGGTAGTCCTGTTGAGATGAATTTAAAAGATCGGGACATTGTGAATATGAAGGTCGCCGAGTGGGCCAATGCAGATGTGATTTTGGTTGCTGATATTGATCGTGGGGGAGTTTTTGCCCAAATCGTAGGGACTCTGCAATTGTTGACAGAAGAAGAGCGAAAAAGGGTGAAAGGAATTTTTATTAATAAATTTCGTGGAGATCTTCAGTTGTTTCAATCGGGAATCGAGTGGATTGAAAAGTACACAGATATTCCGGTCCTTGCTGTTTTTCCTTTTTATCCATTACCAGAATGGGAAGAAGAGGATTCGGTGGCTTTACAGCAAAAACAAAAGGCAAAAGAAAACGCGGACTTAGACATTGTCGTTGTGAAGTACCCGTATATATCGAATTACACCGATTTTATTCCATTAGAGCTAGAAGAGGATGTTCAAATTCGCTATGTAAATAATGTGAAAGAGTTTGGTAATCCTCATGTTGTGATTTTGCCAGGAACAAAAAATACAATGGAAGACCTGCAGTTTTTGCAGCAATCTGGATTTTGGCAAAAAATAGTTGATCATGTAGCACAACAGCGAGAATTAGTCGGAATATGCGGTGGATACCAAATGCTTGGTGAGAGATTGTTGGATCCAGATTTGATCGAATCAAATGTTTTATCACGAGAAGGGTTTGCCTTTTTCCCAATGGTTACAAGATTTGAGAAGGAAAAGAAAACCGTCCGTGTGAAAGGGAAAAAGGTTCATTCTAAGCTACCTATTTTTGGCTATGAAATTCATATGGGGATGGTGGAATGGACTGAAAAACAAGAAGGTATGTTTTTATTAGAAAATGGAACTCTTGAAGGGTTTCATCATCCGAACTTACCAGCTTGGGGAACTTTTATTCATGGAATCTTTGATTCAGATCATTTTCGACATGAGTGGTTAGAACGACTACGAGAGAAATATGGATTACCACCAAGAAAAGATAGAGTCGCATTTTCAAGACGAAAAGAAAAGATGTTTGAGAATCTAGAAGATTGGTTCATTCATTCTCTACGACCAGTATATGTTCAATTTTTCGATCACTATATTTTTTAAATCATTCATGATACTATGAACAAGGGAGAGATTAAGATGTTGAAAAAAAGTTTTATGAAGAAAAGTTTGCTTTTGTTAAGTGCTATTTTACTATTGTTGGGTGTTCTTACCGGATGTGGGCAACAAGCTGCAAAACCACAAGAACAAACGATTCAAAATCAAGCTCAAAAACAAGAAGAAACATTAAAAACAACCTACCCATTAACCATTATAGATGATACAGGAACAAAGGTTACGATCACAAAAGAACCGACGCGTATTATATCCTTAATTCCTAGTCACACAGAAACACTCTTTGCCTTAGGTTTAGAAGGAAAAGTTGTTGCAGTAACGAAGTACGATAATTATCCGCATGATGTTCAGAAAAAAGTAGAGTATGTTTTTCAAGAAGGTTTAAATCCAAACATCGAGCAAATCGTTAAATTAAACCCAGAGTTAATTTTGTTAGGTTCTCATAACAAAGAAATGACAGATAAAATTCGTGAATTAAAGATACCTGTTTTACAATTTAACCCACAAAGTTTAGATGCCGTCTATCAAACGATTGAAAAAGTTGGTCTTGTCACCAATACGCAACAACAAGCGAAAGAAGTCGTCTCTAAAATGAAGGAAAAACAAAAATCGATAAACGAAAAATTAGCTACTTTGAAACCAGAAGAAAAAGTACGTGTGTTTGTAGCTGTTTCTCCAGATTTATACACACCGGGAAAAGGAACGTTTATGGATGAATTAGTAATGGAAGCTGGAGGAATCAATATCGTTGAAGACCAAGGTTGGATAAAATATAATGAAGAAAAAATTATTTCAAAAAACCCACAAGTGATCCTTACTACATATGGATACTATGATAAGAATGCCGTAGCAAACATCATGAAAAAAGAAGGTTGGCAAAACATTGATGCGATTAAAAATAAACGAGTGGTAGATCTAGATAGTGACATCGTGAATCGACCAGGACCACGGATCATCGATGGTTTAGAAAGCATAGCAAAAGCGCTATATCCAGATTTAATGAAATAAATTTTAGTAACATCAAAGCAATTGAAAAGGAATGACTATTTGACGAAGGTAAGTGAATAAAAGATGGATCGAACAGAGATTATTCGTAGACGGTATAATCGTGTAGCCCATGTGTATGATTGGATGGATGTCATCATTCGAGATAAATGGAGACAAGAGGTGTATAAAGGACTTAGTGGACATATTTTAGAAGTGGGAGTAGGAACAGGAAGGAATATTCCCTTTTATCCCAAGGATGGTTTTGTAACGGCTATTGATTTTAGTCCCAATATGCTTGAAAAAGCGAAAGAACGGTTAAAACAGTATCAAGCAAATGCTGAACTGTTACTAATGGATGCACAACAAATGGAATTTGAAGATAATTCATTTGATGCAGTGGTTACCACCTGTGTATTTTGTTCTGTCCCTGATCCAATTAAAGGATTAAAGGAAATTCGTAGAGTTGTTAAACCAAATGGAACAATTCGAATGTTAGAGCACATGCGAAGTGATCAACCGATGATGGGAAAAATGATGGATATGATAAACCCGTTAGTCGTAGGAATGATCGGGGCAAATATTAATCGAGACACAATGAAGAATTTAGAATTGGCAGGGTTCAAGCTCAAAAATGAGCATCGAATCTTAGGAAGTATATATCGACTAATCACACTAGACCCAAACAAATAAGAGAACTAAGAAAAATAGTAGAGGTTTGTATATTCCTAAACAGCGAACTTTGGAGTGCGTTGGAATATACAAACCTTTTCTTATTCAGTAACTTTTGGTCCAGCTGATTTAATTTCTTCAGATACTTGTGAGAACTTATTAAAATTAAGGATAAAACGTTTTGCCAATTCATTGGCTTGACGATCATAGGCTTCTTGGTCTGCCCAAGTATTTTTAGGCTGCAAGACTTCTTCAGGTACACCATGAATCTGGGTAGGAATACCAAAACCAAAAATAGGATCCTTTATGAAAGCAGCTTCTTCGATTGAACCATTTAAAGCCGCTGTGACCATTGCCCTTGTATAAGCGATCTTTATTCGTTGTCCAACACCATAAGGTCCACCTGACCAACCAGTATTCACAAGATAGACTTTTGCTTGGTGTTTAGTGATTTTCTCTCCTAGCATCTCCGCATAGATGGTTGGAGATAATGGTAAGAATGGTTCACCAAAACAAGTGGAGAAAGTGGCCTCTGGTTCAGTAACACCCCGTTCTGTGCCTGCTAATTTACTCGTATAACCTGATAAGAAATGATACATTGCTTGTTCTTTTGTTAGTCTAGAGATAGGAGGTAATACACCAAAAGCATCCGCAGTAAGAAAGATGACTACGTGAGGATGTCCTGCTTGGCTAGGGATGACTGCTCCCGGGATATAATGTAGCGGATAAGCAGCACGGGTATTTTCTGTAAGAGCATCACTATCAAAGTCTAAATTACGGTTATCATCAATTACCACATTTTCTAGTACACTACCAAATTGGATGGCATTCCAAATTTGTGGCTCATTTTCTTCAGAGAGGCGAATACATTTCGCATAGCATCCACCTTCAATATTAAAGACTCCATCATCAGACCAGCCATGTTCATCATCGCCGATTAAATAACGATTTGGATCTGCTGAGAGGGTGGTCTTTCCCGTGCCAGATAAACCAAAGAATAAAGCCACATCGCCGTTTTTCCCTACATTGGCTGAACAGTGCATCGATAGGACATTTTTCTGTGGTAATAAGAAATTCATGACACTAAAAATCGATTTCTTCATTTCACCTGCATACTCTGTACCACCTATTAAGACGATTTTTTCCTTTAAATTAAGCATAATAAAAGCTTCAGAGTTTGTTCCATCAACGGTAGGGTTTGCTTTAAAACCGGGGGCCGAGATAACAGTAAATTCAGCTTGATGGCTCTCTAATTCTTCTTTAGTGGGGCGGATGAAAAGCTGTTGTACAAATAGATTATGCCATGCGAATTCATTTACAACACGAATCGGTAATTGATATTTCTTATTTGCACCAGCATACCCATCAAAAACAAAGATCTCTTTATCTTGAAGATATTGTAATACTTTTTGATAGAGTGAATAGAAAATTTCTTCATTGATCGGTTGGTTTACAATACCCCAGGCGATTTTGTCGTGATTTTCTTTTTCATCAACGATAAATCGATCTTTTGGAGAACGTCCAGTATATTTGCCAGTCGTCGTCAATAATGCACCTGTCTTTGTTAAAATTCCTTCCTTACGTTGAATCGCTAGTTCAATAATCTTTGGTACCTCAAGATTAAAATAAACGTTTGTCCCCTTTAGTAGGTTTCTAAGATTTAGTTCTTCCACATTTGTACTCATTATGATATCCTCCCCATTTTGTTTTAGAAGTCGAATAATTTGCTGCAAATAATATGTGATATACTATTGTGTAAAATAGTATGTATTATATAACGTTCATTATAGGAATTATTATATTCTGAATATTTTAAGACTGCAATATTAAATTCCGCTCCATTGTGTTTTTATCTACAGATGTTACAATAGAGTAGTATATGTATATGAGGAGGAGAATACTTTGAATGTCATTAAAATCTCTCCAAGAGGATATTGTTATGGTGTGGTAGATGCCATGGTTTTGGCACAAAATGCAGCCTTGGACAAAAGTTTACCACGACCTATTTATATATTAGGTATGATCGTGCATAATCAACATGTGGTTGAAGCGTTTAGAGAACAGAATATTATTTCCTTGGATGGGGAAAATCGTTTAGCCTTACTAGAACAAATTGATGAAGGAACGGTTATTTTTACTGCCCATGGCGTTTCACCAGAAGTAAAAAAAAGGGCGAAGGAAAAAGGATTAGTTGTCATTGATGCAACCTGTCCTGATGTAACCAAGACCCATATTCTTATTGAGGAAAAAACAATGCAAGGTTATAAAGTTATATATATAGGTAAAAAGGGTCACCCTGAACCAGAAGGGGCGATTGGAGTTGCACCTGAGCAAGTTTATTTAGTTGAAAAAGAGGCAGATGTAGAACAATTAGAGATTGAATCAAATAAAATTATCGTGACAAATCAAACAACCATGAGCCAATGGGATGTTGCTCATGTGATGAAGAAGGTTTTAGAAAAATTTCCCCATGCAGAGGTTTATAATGAAATCTGTATGGCGACTCAAACTCGACAAGAAGCAGTAGCTGAACAAGCAAAAGATAGTGATCTAGTTATTGTGGTTGGGGATCCTAGAAGTAATAATTCTAATCGTTTGGCCCAAGTTTCAGAAGAAATTGCCGGAGTCCCTGCTTATCGGATTGCAGATTTGTCTGAGCTAGATATCGAATGGCTCAAAGGAAAGCAAACCGTAGCTGTAACTTCTGGAGCTTCAACTCCAACACCTTTAACTAAGGAGGTCATTGATTTTTTAGAACAATTTGATGAGCACGAACCTTCTACTTGGAAGAAAGAGAGAAAAGTAGATATTAAGAAAATCCTACCTAAGGTCAGGGAAAAAAGAGTACAATAATATCTTTATGATCTTTATGTGATAAATTTCACTGCAATAGATTCCAAACCTTAGTATAGTATAGGTAAAGATATAAAATGGGATGGAGGTTATGTAGATGAATAGTTTATTACAATTATTTTATGAAGATCACGAGCACGCATTGATGCAGTTAGATCAATTACATGTTCATTTAGAAGAATTAAGAAAAGGGGCTGAAATAGAAAGAGTAAAATTGCAGCTTATTGGTTTTACCAAATTCCTTGAAGTCGCCTTAGATATTCACTTTGTTCAAGAAGAACAGGCATTATTCCCATTGATGGCAGAAAAAATAGGCCCAAATGGACCTATCATGGTAATGGAGCGAGAACATGATGACCTTCGAAACGCACAAAAGGCTTTAAAGAAAGAATTGATGAAAGAAATACCAGCCAAAGATGCCGCCTTAAAACATGCTGGATTGATCTTGCAAGTATTAAGAGAGCATATTCATAAGGAAAACCAAATTTTATTTCCCTTATCTGAGCGTATTTTAAGTTTAGATGAATGGAAAACGGCTGAACGAATTGCAGGAAACATCGCCCTAGGCATTAAGGAATAAATTATCCCCTTTATTCAACATAAATCATTTTTTTGGTCATTCCGCCATCAATGGTTAGATTTTGGCCAGTAATAAAACCAGCATCGTCTGAAGCTAAATACAGACATGCTGCTGTGATATCCATTGGTTGTCCAACTCGTCCAACAGGATGTTGATTTTTATCTTCTTCTGAATGGTGAGGTTGGATGGCCATTTTTGATTTTTGCCAATCTCCAACTTCAATCCAGCCAGGACTGATTGCATTCACGCGAATACCATCATGGCCAAGACTAATTGCTAGAGCATGTGTTAAAGCCAAAATCCCACCTTTGGAAGCAGCATAAGCCTCTGTATTAGGTTCTGACATGAATGCACGTGTAGAGGCAATGTTAATAATGACTCCTTGTTGTTGCTTTTTCATTTCTAAAGCCGTATATTTGCTACAAATAAAAGTAGAACGGAGATTTGTTGACAGCACCCGGTCAAAATCATCTACATTGATCGTATAAATAGATTCCGTATGGCCAATACCCGCATTATTGATCAATATATCGACTTGTCCATATTTTTTTACCGTTTGATTGACTAACTGTTTAATCTCTCCCTCATTTCTCACGTCTGTTTTTACAAATAACGCCTCACCTTGCTCCTGAATAATTATCTTTTCATTTTCTCGTCCTGCTTCTTCATCGATATCGGCAATGACGACTTTTGCCCCTTGTTTTGCAAATGCTTGTGAGATGGCTCGTCCAATCCCCTGACCGCCACCTGTTACGATCACGACTTTATTTTCGAATTTCAAGATGATCACCTCAAATCAAGTTTTAATCTATTTTCTTAAATATTAATTTTATTTTCAAGAGCAATGCCTTCCTTATTATTTTCTGTAAAAGGAAGGCATGGGTAAATATTATTCCATTGAAACAATATAGACAAGACCATTTTTCTTTAGAATTTCTCTTGGAACACCAATCAGTAAGCTATCTTTTGCGTTATCTAGTTTACCTGCAGCCATGGAGAAACCAAATTGATCTTTTTCATTTTGGCCATACCAACGATGGAGTAGCTTGCCTTCATCACCTGAATACACATTCACTTGGCCAGCATATTTTTTCCTCTTGTGATGAGCATCAAAAGCGCCAAGGATAATTTCTTTTTTACCATCACCGTTGATATCAGACGTGATCATGGTTTCACCAAAACCAATATCTACTTCGTCGTTCATGATTTCATAGATCGGATAAAATCCTCCTTGAAAAACAGAAACTTTATTGCCATGTAAATCTTTCGTTGTCACAAGGAGTTCTTTTCGCTCATCTCCATTCACATCGTCTACATGAACGTTGATACCAAACCCGGGATCACCAGATAACTTCTGAGTTAGCCATCCTAATCTACCTGAATAAACATAGACTTCCCCTCTAGGGACACCTGGTGCACCAATAATGACTTCATCAAACCCATCACCATCGATATCGCCAGCAGCTACAGAGGTTGCAAAGTCACAATATTCCTTGCTTATTCTTGAAGTATATTCTCTAAATAATGATCCATCTTTGCCGTTATAGATGTAGACCTTTCCTTTGCCCCTTTGAATCGGTTGTGGTGCTCCTACTAAAACATCGATCCCTTCATCACCAGTGATATGGCCAACTGCAATAGTAAATCCAAAGGCATCGTATTCCCTTTCACTTTTCCAATGGTAGATTGTTCTATGATCTTTGACAGAAAAGACTTTTACTTCTCCAGATAAATCTTGATAGGTAATCCCAACTACTAGTTCATCGATTTGGTCTTGATTGATGTCGGCAGTGATGAGACGAATGGTATTTACCTTTTTATTTCCGATATGAAACGTCTTTAGTCGTTTTTTATTAGGAGAAAAAACTTTAATAGTAGCCCCTTTTGGCCCATTGGTGGAAGCAACGATGATCTCGTTTTTCCCATCTCCATTGATGTCACCTAAGGCTAATGAGTAGCCAAAAGCATCTTCTGGAATATGTTCTGTAATCGTATCTATTTTAAGATTCAATTTCAAACCCTCCCTTAAAATGGGCTTTTATTATAGGGTATGCATACGCCCAAATAATGTGCTTGATGTGTTACAATATAATTTGGCAAAGGAATAAGCAAAGGAGATGTCAAGTTGGAGGCAATTGCTTACAAGAAAAGTAGAAAAAAAATATATACCAATTTAAGTGGCTTTTATTTATTGTTCTTTTTTGGTGTAGGGGCATTATATCCCTCCCTTTCTGTATACTTTAAAGAACAAGGGTTAGGTGAAGGGCAAATTGGCCTCCTTATGTCGATTGGGCCTGTAGTGGCTATTATCGTGCAACCTCTATGGGGAATGATTTGTGATCGGTTTCGTATCGAGAAAAAAATTTTATTTTTTACATTGCTAGCGGCTGGATTCGTTGCCTTGATTTTTCCGTATAATCAATCTTATGCCATTTTTATCTTACTAAATGCAGCGCTCTCCTTATTTCAAAGTGCCGTAGTTCCCATTTCAGATAATATTTCGATGAATTTTGTTCACAACTATGGGGGCAATTATGGTGATATTCGTTTATGGGGGGCGATTGGTTTTGCTGTTGCCGTATGGGTTGCTGGAACACTAAGCGATTTGTTAGATATTCAAATCATCTTTTATTTATATGCACTTTTCCTGGGTATGGCTGCACTGATCACCTTCAACATCCCTAATGAGACTGGTCAAGTCTCTATACAACTTTTTCAAGGAATCAGAGATTTATTAAAGATACCTAAGTTTCTCATTTTCTTATTGGGAACCTTTTTATTGTTTGGATCGATCAATGCAAATAACACTTATTTTGGTTTATTTTTTAAAGAAATAGGGGGATCAATGTCAGGGTTTGGCTTGGCCTTTTTATTAGCAGCAGGTAGTGAAGCTCCTTTGATGAGGGTAAGTGGTTTCTTAATTCGCAAATTTGGTTTATTACCCATTCTTTTGTTTTCAGCCCTTGTAACGACAGGAAGATGGCTTTTCTATTCCTTTAGTCCCTCAGTATCTTGGGTTTTAGCTACTACATTTGTTCAAGGCTTTTCTGTTGGATTATACGTTCCAACTGCGGCCCAGTTTGTTCGTGAAATATCCCCTAAAGAAATGCAAGTGACTGCAATGTCTTTATATGGTTCCTTTGGCTTAGGCTTAGGGAGTATGGCGGTTACGATGATGGGTGGTTGGATATCAGAACATTATGGAATGATGAACACTTATTTATTTATGGCTGGAACAGC
This sequence comes from Tepidibacillus sp. HK-1, assembly GCF_001748485.2. Taxonomy (NCBI): domain Bacteria; kingdom Bacillati; phylum Bacillota; class Bacilli; order Caryophanales; family Bacillaceae; genus Tepidibacillus; species Tepidibacillus sp. HK-1. The sequence continues at coordinate 62,700 of NZ_BDGM02000009.1, forward strand.
ATTTGTTGGCTTCTTTGTTTTTCTGTCGATCTGGATCATGGAACGGAAGTAGTCCAAAAGTATAAATTTATTGAAAATTGTCTAACTCCCGCAACTTTTTCTGTCTTTTTTTGTCTATTTTAATAGAAAAGAATTGAGGAAAGTGAGTTGGTTAGAGAAAACGTCGTTTTATGTCAAAAACAAAAATGAGAATAAGAGAGGTAGAAACATGGAGAGACGACGCATTTTATTTCTTTTTTTGATCTTCTTGTTTCTTCTTGTACCTAGCGTTGTAATGGCTGCTGAGAAACCGATTCAAATTTTAATCGATGGGAAGGTTGTTTTATCTGATGCTCCACCTATCATGACTAATACCAGTCGTGTCATTGTTCCTGTTCGAGTGATATCCGAAAACCTTGGCTATTACGTCACCTATGATAGTAAAAAGAAAGAAGTAAATATTGTGAGTGGTCAAGATCGAATTAGATTTGTCCTTAATCAAGCAACATTATGGAAGAATGGGACAAAAATTGCATTAGATGTAGCACCCATTTCTAAAAATGGCCGTTCCTTTTTACCCATTAGAGCAATATCTGAAAATTTTGGTGCTCATGTGAAATGGGATGCATCAACTCAATCTGTTGCGATCGATACCAAGGTAGACACAGTTGTGCCACCATCGGAAACTGGAAATGAGCAGAATGGTCAAGAACAAACAACGGATAAGCCAACAGATACTAAAGAAGAACCTAGCCCAGTAGATGAGACTACTAATGATGAAACAAATCAGAAACCAAATCAGGAAAATCAAAATGATCCATCTCAGCTAGAAGAAATTGCACCTTCAAATGAATTACAAACGATTGTTCAAGATGGGACAAGCCTTATCATTGAAACAAAGGAAACAGAATTTACTCACAAATTAATCGAGTTAAACCAACCTAACCGTTTAGTGATTGACCTTGAGGGGATGATTCTCTCACCAAACTTAAAGTCACCTGAGATTGCAGAGAACGAGCTCTTTAGCGCTGTGCGTTATAGTCAATTTCAACTAAATCCAGATCAAGTCAGAATTGTTGTCGATTTAAAGAAGAAAGTAGATTATAGCATAGAGAAAAGGGACAACCTCTTGATCTTACAGATGAAACCAAAGGTTTTTAAAGTTGTGATTGATGCTGGCCACGGCGGAAAAGATCCAGGTACATCAGGAGTAAGTGGTACAAGAGAAAAGGATTTTAACTTAGCGGTTGCTCTATTAGTCAATACACTATATCAGAATAACCCAGAGGTTCAAGTGATCATGACTAGAGAGTCGGATACCTATCCAACATTAGATGAGCGTGTGGAATTAGCAAATTCCTTGGGTGCTGATTTATTTATTTCGATCCATGCCAATGCGATGCCTGGAAAACCGGACGTAAGTGGAACAGAAACCTACTATACACGTGAAGAGAGCAGGTTCTTTGCTCAATTGATTCATCCTTACCTTGTAGAAGCAACAGGTTTTAATGATCGCGGAATAAGAACTGCTGGTTTTAGAGTGATTAAATATACGACCATGCCAGCTGTCTTATTGGAATCTGGTTATTTATCCAATAGTGGGGATGAAGCAGCTCTCTTTACGCCAGAAACCCAACAACGAATTGCTCAAGCGATCTTCAAAGCAATCAATGAATATTTTGGAATAAAAGAAGCGTGATCGCTTCTTTTTTTTTTGTAACCAATCAAGTTGGGTCACTGGTACTCACCTCAATGGGTTCAACATGAACATGAACACGTTGAACGTCAGGAAATTCTTTCATTAAACGTTTTTCAATGATTTCAGTAATTTCATGACTTTCTACTACATTAAGGGTTGGCCTTACACCAATAGTAACATCTACAATGGCGATACTTCCTTGTTTTCTTGCCTTGATATCTTTAACGATCTTTACTTCTTTTATTGTCTTTACTGTGGTCTTCATATGATTTAACCGTTCATATTCAAATCCATCGGATAAATTATGAGAGCTTTCTGTGAAGATTTCCCAAGCGGTTTTGATAATAATAACACCAACACCAAAAGCAGCTAGTGGATCTAGCCAAGGGAGGTTAAATTGGGCACCAATAATTCCTACAGATGCACCTATACTAACAAAGGCATCAGAACGATTGTCTAGGGCTACTGCCTTTAATCCATCACTTTGGATTTTTTCTGCTAATTTTATATTATAGCGATAGACCAGCAACATGACTAGTGCGGAAAATAGGGCCACCCAAGCTGTAATCATTTGTGGTGTTTCGATTTTTGGTGAGAATAGGTTACGTACAGAGTTGTATAAGACATCAATTCCCACGACAAACATAATGAAGGAGGTTACCATGGAAGCAATAGTTTCTGCCCGAAGATGGCCATATGTATGGTCTTTATCTGGAGGGATTTTAGCAATCTTGAAACCAACCAAGACTGCAATCGATCCAATAATATCTGTTGTATTATTTAGCCCATCGGCAATGAGAGCTTTAGAATTAAAAAGATATCCAATCAATAATTTCAAAATAGATAGGGAGACATAAGCAATAATACTGATCCAACTTCCCCGCTCTCCTCGTTCAATTTGACTGATTTTGTCGTTCATTCGTTTCTTCCTCCAAGCTAGATTCATTTTCTTAGCCATTGCTTAGGTAAACAATCTATATTATGAAGGAAATCCGGGAATGACACCCCGGATTTTTTCCTATATTATTAAAAATAACTTATTCTTTACCCTTATTCTTTACTCTTGAAAGAAATTTTTCTTCTTCAACAATATATCGTTCATGGGTACCTTCACCAATCAATCCAACCTCATCATAGGCCTCAACTTTAAAGCTTAATCGTTTTCCATTGATTGCAATTAATTCTGCCCTTGCTTCTACTTTCATTTCCAAGGGAGTTGCAGCGACATGTTTTACCTGAAGTTCTGTACCTACTGTTCCAAAACCTTCAGGCAATGAAGAGTGAACGGCATTCATCGCTGCACCCTCCATGAGCCCAACCATTGCTGGTGTAGCAAATACTTCTAACTCTCCACTACCATACGTTTTAGCTGTATTAGTATTGTTAACGATGGATTGTTTAGTACCTGTCATACCAATTTGTAAATGAAATTCCATTAAGATTCTCCTTTTTGCAGAGTTCTGTTATGACTCATTTTTAACATATTCAAACTCTAGAAGCAAATCGTTGCTTTCAATTGTATCCCCAGGTTTGACATAGATTTCTTTTACGATTCCATCATTCGAAGCTTGAATCGTCGTTTCCATCTTCATCGCCTCTGTTACAATCATATAATCACCCTTATTCACCCGATCCCCTGGTTCAATTATTACTTTTAAAACTTTACCTGGCATTGTTGCGCCTACATGTAGCGGGTTATTTCGTTCAGCTTTTTTTCTTTTTTGAATGGCGATGCCTGTATGTTCATCCCTTACTGTAACTTCTCTTGGAATCCCATTTAATTCAAAATAAATCGTTCTTGATCCGTCTTGTTGAAGCTCGCCAACGGACGTTAGCTTAATCATCAAAGTTTTCCCTTTTTCTATTTCAACTGCAATTCTTTCACCAGGTCTCATTCCATAGAAAAAGGTGGGGGTATCTAAAAACGATAGGTTGCCATATTCCTCAATATATTTTTCTTTATCAAGAAAGACTTGAGGGTATAAAATGTAGGATAGCACTTCTTTATTGGTTGGTTTTCGATGTATTTTTTGTTCTAGCTCTTCTTTTGTTTTAGAAAAGTCAACTGATGGCAACAGCTCACCAGGGCGACAAGTAATATAATCTTTTCCTTTTAAAATAATCTCTTGTAAACGTTTAGGGAATCCTCCATAAGGTTGACCAAGATAGCCTTGAAAGAATTGAACAACAGAATCAGGAAAATCAAGCTGTTCACCCCGCTCATAGATATCTTTTTCCGTTAAGTGGTTTTGTACCATGAATAAAGCCATGTCACCAACTACTTTTGATGAAGGGGTTACTTTGACAATGTCGCCAAACATTTTATTAACTTTTGCATACATATCTGCTACTTCATCAAAACGATCTACTAGTCCTACAGCAATAGATTGCTGTTTTAGATTGGTATATTGTCCCCCAGGCATCTCATGTTTGTAAACTTCCGTGCTACTTGACTTTAACCCACTTTCAAAACAAGCATAGTATGGGCGAACATCTTCCCAGTAATGATCTAGCATTTGCAGGTTATCTAAATCTAATCCAGTAGATCTTTCGTTATATTCTAATGAAGCAACTAAAGCATTTAGACTTGGTTGAGAGGTAAGACCAGACATTGAACTTAATGCCGTATCAACAATATCCACTCCTGCTTCGATCGCTTTTAAAAGCGTTGCTTGGCCATTACCTGAGGTATCATGTGTATGAAGGTGAATAGGTAAACCTACTTCTTCTTTGAGTGTTTTAATAAGCTTATAGGCTGCATAGGGTTTTAATAAGCCAGCCATGTCTTTGATGCCAATGATATGAGCTCCTGATTTTTTCAATTCTTTAGCGAGGTTGATATAGTATTGTAACGTATATTTATCCTTTGTCGGATCAAGAATATCACCTGTGTAACAAATGGCTGCTTCTGCTATTTTTTCATTCTCTCTAACGGCATCGATTGAAATTTGCATTCCCTTAAGCCAATTTAAACTATCGAAGATACGGAATAGATCGATACCTGAATCCGCCGATTCTTTAATAAATTCTTTAATCACATTGTCAGGATAATTAGTATAACCTACAGCGTTGGCTCCTCGGATTAACATTTGAAATAGTATATTAGGGATTTTTTCACGAAGCTGATGCAATCTATCCCAAGGGCATTCTTTAAGAAAACGCATGCTAGTATCAAACGTTGCACCACCCCACATTTCGAGGGAAAAAATTTCAGGAGCTAATTTTCCGGTAGCCTCTGCAATTTTAAGCAGATCGTAGGTACGGACACGAGTTGCTAATAAGGATTGGTGAGCATCACGAAAAGTAGTATCAGTTATCAGCACTTTTTTCTGTTGCATCACCCATTTGATCAGACCATCAACTCCATATTGATCTAAAATCTGTTTGGTTCCATCAGGATAAGGGAGTTTGATGGAAGTAGCTGGTATTCTTGGTTTATGAAAGCTAGGTTTTTTATCTTTTTTTGGTAGGTTTGGGTACCCATTCACTGTAATATGACCAATATAGGAAAGAAGTTTGCTTGCTCGATCTTGTCTTGGTGGTAAATGAAACAATTCAGGATGGCTATCAATAAAAGATGTATCATAATGACCATTTAAAAAGTTCGGATGTTGAACAAGATTTTCTAAGAATAAAATATTTGTTTTTACACCACGGATTCGAAACTCTTTTAAAGTACGTAACATTTTTGATGCTGCTTGTTCGAAGGTATTAGCATAGGTGGATACCTTAACGAGCAAAGAATCATAGTGAGGTGTGATGTAAGCCCCGGCAAAACTATTTCCTGCATCTAGTCTAACACCAAAACCACTTGCAGAGCGATAGGCAACAATTCTTCCAGTATCAGGCATAAATCCGTTCTCTGGATCTTCAGTTGTCACACGGCATTGGATTGCATAACCATTTTTAGTAATCTGATTTTGAGGAGGAATGCCCATTACTGAATCATCAAGGGCATACCCTTCAGCAATTTTAATTTGGGCTTGAACAATATCAATACCAGTAATTAGTTCGGTAATAGTATGTTCAACTTGAATGCGAGGGTTTACTTCAATAAAATAAAACTTTTGATCGGGAGTTACCAAAAATTCAACAGTACCAGCATTGATATAATTCGCTTGTTTCATGATTTTTAGCGCTGCTTCATAGATTTCATTTCGTAGATTTTCTGTCAAAGAGAGGGATGGAGCGATCTCGACAACCTTTTGATGGCGTCGTTGGACAGAACAATCTCTTTCAAATAAATGAACTGCATTGCCATACTGATCTGCCAAGACTTGAACCTCAATATGTTTTGGGTTTTCGAGATATTTTTCTAAATAGACTTGAGAGTTTCCGAAAGCTGAAAGGGCCTCGGAACGAGCTCTTTCCATTGATTCTTCGAGTTCTGCCTGATTTCGAGCAATTCGCATCCCCCGTCCGCCCCCTCCAGAAGCGGCTTTAATCATAATCGGATACCCATGTTCATTTGCGAAAAAGATAGCTTCCTGTAATTGCTCGATAGGGGTTTCAGTACCTGGGACGACTGGTATATTGGCTTCAATGGCTAAACGTCTTGCTTCCACCTTATCACCAAACATTTTGATATGTTCTGGGTTTGGGCCAATAAAAACAATACCTTCTTCTTCACAGCGCCGTGCAAACTCACTATTTTCAGAAAGAAAACCGTATCCCGGGTGAATGGCATCCACATTATGACGTTTAGCAATCTCAATAATCCCTTCAATATCAAGATAGGACTCGACTGGCCCCTTCCCTTCCCCTACCAGATAGGCTTCGTCAGCCTTAAAACGATGCAAAGAGACCTGGTCTTCCTCGGAATAAATGGCAACAGTGCGTATATGAAGTTCTGTACATGCACGAAAAATACGTATCGCAATTTCCCCTCTATTTGCTACCAAAACTTTTTGAAATGGACGAATTTGTGCCATGTCTAATCCCCTCTCCTTTCTTTATTGCTTTACTATAACATAAATTTTAATAAATATTTTAAATTGAGATACAAAAAGAAGCAAATAGAATATTTACACAAAAAATTTTAAAAGGTTGAAAAATGAACAGATTGAGCATAATTAGCTTGCATGAGGTTTACATTTAAATAAGGTTCATGTAAAATTATTAGTATATATTAGTATCAGGTACTAAAAGTAGAAATGAAAGAGGGTGAGTTCCCATGTCGGGACAGATTTTAAAAGGTAAAAATATCTTAGTAATGGGTGTTGCAAATAAACGTAGTATTGCATGGGCGATCGCTAATTCGTTATACCGTGAAGGAGCACGATTAATTTTTACATATCAAGGTGAACGATTTGAAAAAAATATCTTAGAGTTGGCAGAAGAAATGGACAATAAACTGATTTACCCTTGCGATGTTACTAAGGATAAAGAGATTAGTGCCCTTTTCCAATTTCTAAAAGAAGAAGTTGGCGTTTTACATGGAGTTGTTCATAGTATTGCACATGCGAAAGTAGAAGAATTAGAGGGGAAATATGCCAATACCTCTCGAGATGGCTACTTGATGGCTCAAGAAATTAGTGTGTATTCTTTAGTTGCTGTTGCACGTGAAGCCGAGAAGTTAATGACCGAAGGCGGTAGCATTATAGCCATGACCTATCTTGGTGGAGAACGAGTGGTTCAAAATTATAATGTAATGGGAGTAGCAAAAGCTGCTTTAGAATCTAGTGTACAATACTTAGCCAATGACTTAGGGCCAAATCAAATTCGCGTAAATGCCATATCAGCTGGACCTATTCGCACACTGGCCGCAAAAGGTGTCAAAGATTTTAATACTATTCTTCATCAGATTGAAGAAAAAGCTCCACTTCGAAGAACAACAGATGCTTCAGAGGTTGGAGATACGGCTCTATTTTTAATGAGTGATTGGTCTCGTGGCATTACAGGTGAAGTCATCCATGTAGATAGTGGATATCATATTTTAGGATTATAATCTAAACTTAAAAAATGTAAATCTTAACATGATCTTGATATTTCTAAAAAAAGTTCTGAAAATCCCTTGGTTAAGATAATAGTGGAAGCTAGCTAGTTTCCCAATTTATCTAAGAAAGGGAGATCAAATATGAAATTACAAAAAGTTTTATTTGCAAGTGCACTAGTTGGAGCAATGGGAGTAGGGGCGATGATTGGTCCAGTCGTAAGCCAAGCAGATACTACACCTGTTACAGCACCAGCACAAGTGCAACAACCAACAAACTGGCAACCAATGGGAATGCGTATGGGACAATATTTTGCTGGTTCCATGCATGAGATTGTTGCTGAGAAAATTGGTATCACAGCTGATGAGTTATATGCACAAAGAACATCAGGAAAATCAATTGAACAAATTGCAGAAGAAAAAGGTGTTACAACCGAGCAACTTCTTGAAGTTTTAGTTGCTGCAAAAACCGAACAATTAGATCAATTAGTTAAGGATAAAGTGATTACTGAAGATCAAAAGAACTACATCCTTGAACGAATGAAGGTAAATATGGAAGCTGCAATCACAAGAACAGAAGTTGGCTCTAGAATGGGTGGTCAATGGAATGGTCAAGGCATGCGAGGAGCAGGTAGAGAATTTGGTGGTGGCCCACGCTGGTCAGTCAATTCTTCAACCAGTTCCAACTAATTAAATCACACATAATATGTTTAGCCCTGGAGTTTAACTTCAGGGTTTTTCAAAAAGATAAGCAAGTATAACTTTCTTCCACTTGTCATTTAAGGGTTTGTATATTCCATAAGCAGCGACATAGCGTGACTAGCAGCTTTATCTGTGTAGCACGACTTGTACACTTTGTGTGCCTTCAGAAGTGCCCTTCTCTCCGTAATCTTTATTCATATAAGGGCACGGATGACGGAGCGCGATGGAATATACAAACCTTTTCTTAATAGTATTGATTTAAAAATGTAGATTTTGAAGATAAGATAAGGGAAAAGGAATGTTTTGGGGGACTTTGCCATGAAGAAGACAATTTTAATCGTGGATGATGAAACAAAAATTCGGGAGATGGTTAAAACCTTTTTAATCAATGAGGGCTATGATGTATTAGAAGCAAGCAATGGTTATGAAGCTTTTGATCAAATAAAAAATGGAAATATTGATTTAATGCTTTTGGATTTAATGATGCCTGGAATGGATGGGCTTCAAACATTAAGGGAAGTAAGAACAACTTATAAGAAAATGCCTGTTATTATGCTTACGGCTAAGACTGACGAAGTAGATAAGCTGTTAGGTTTGGAGATGGGGGCTGATGATTATATTACAAAACCATTTAGCTTACGGGAGTTAGTGGCAAGGATGAAAGCCGTTCTACGCAGAACCCAGCCTGATGAGGAAGTGGAAGAGGATTTTATGATCAGAGGGGAAATCAAGATTTTTCAATCTAAATTTGAAGTCTATGTTGCCGAAAAGAAAGTAAATTTAACCCCAACAGAATTTAAAATATTGGTTGCCTTAGCGCAAAAGCCTGGCAGAGTCTATAGTCGTTTGCAATTGATGAATATTGCCATGGGAGAAGCTTATGTGAACTATGAACGGTCTATTGATACCCATGTAAGCAATCTGCGGAGAAAAGTAGAAGAAGATCCAGCGAATCCTAAATATATTCAAACTGTTTATGGAATTGGCTATCGATTTGGGGGAGACCTATGAGACTACAAACAAAGTTAATTATTGCTTTTAGTAGTATCGTCATCGTCATGGCCTTATTACAATCCTTATATTTTCAAAATCGAATTGGAACTGTTTTTGAGAATTATGTGAGCCAGAATGAAAGTACAAGAATTCAGGTTCTAAAAGAGATGTTGCTTAATTACTATGACTATTACCAATCATGGGATCAGATACAAGAACAATTGGTAGATAATCCATTCCAATATAGGGCTCGTAGAGGGCCTATGTGGGCAAATAGTCAAAATAGTATTGGGATGGAAAACCTAGAAATAATCGTTGCTAACCAACAGGGTATTGTCGTTGGAGATACCCAAAATAAATGGTTAGGCAAATCGGCAAAAGAAATCTCTGGGATTCATGAAGACCTAATCCTAAATGAGAACAAGGTTGGAGAACTAATTATTAATCGTGATAAGAGTAATGGCTTGACTACATTAGAACAACAATTCATGAATTCGATGAATACTTCCATTCTTTTTGGCACCTCGATTGCAGTCGTGATTGCTGTTTTATTGGGGTTATTTTTTTCAAAAACGATGACGAAGCCACTTTCTCTATTGATGACAGGAATTCACCATTTGTCAAAGGGCGATACCTCTTATCGAATTCAAGTGAAAACAGAGGATGAATTTCATCAACTGGCTAATGCCTTTAATGAAATGTCAGCAAAATTAGAACGAAATGAGGAAGTAAGGAAAAACCTAGTAGCAGATGTGGCCCATGAATTAAGGACACCCCTTTCTATTTTAAGAGGAAAGTTAGAGTCGATTCAGGAGGGTGCTCTTGAACCAAGCCCGGAAGTTATTGTGCAATTAAATGATGAAGTATTTCGCTTATCAAGGTTAGTGAATGACCTTCAACAGCTTACATTAGCTGAAGCAGGGAAGTTACCCCTTAACAAAAGTAGGATGAATCTTAATGAATTGATTCAACGAGTGATTGATCATTTTGAATGGTTGGCAGAAGAAAAACAGATCGATTTGGTATTTAAAAAAGGCCTAAACCCATTAATTGAGATCGATGCTGACCGTATTACGCAAGTCATCATTAATCTGTTAGGTAATGCACTCCGTCATACGCCTGAACATGGTAAGGTGTTGGTTGAGATAAGCCCACATTCATACAATTCAAATCTAGTGATTAAGGTAATGGATAGTGGCCCTGGAATAGATGAAGAATTCCTTCCCTATATCTTTGAGAGATTTTATCGAACTGATGCGTCAAGATCTCGTGATCAGGGGGGAACCGGCTTAGGCTTATCTATTGCTAAAGGGTTTATTGAAGCACATGGTGGAAAGATTTCAGTAGAAAGTAAAAAGGGCAAAGGAACGACCTTTTTTATTGAGTTACCAAGGGGGAACCATTATTAGTATGTTTGTTATTTCTATTTTTGTTGATTTGTTTGATTTGATTCAATTGGCCGCTTCATCCTTTTCTTGAATATGATCGTACTAGGAATCACCGCATGGGTATTTGGCTTAAGCACCTTTCTGTATACCTTGGTTAATCTTTTCGTAATTACAACGACGATTGATCTATTAAAAACAAAACAGAGGGAAAAGGGATTATGAAAAAAAACCATTCATTCACAAAAATTTCACAATTAAATAAACGGTAAAGGGTATACATACAATATTTTTCATCATATAATGTAATTGAGAATGATTATTACTACTAAATAGTTGGTGAGTGGAATGAAATTAAATTTAGCTCAATGTAGAGTTGGGGAAAAAGTAAGAGTTAAATCATTACATATGAATGAAAATAAACAAAGGCGGCTAATGGACATGGGACTTTTGCCGGGAACTGTGTTAGAAGTGTCTAGAATTGCACCGTTTGGCGATCCAATGGCGATTAAAGTACGAGGTTTTCAGATGAGTTTTCGCAAAAAAGAAGCAGAAGAAATTCTTGTAGAGTTTGTAAAATGAATTTGAGGTGTAAGAAATGACAGTATATGCATTAGCTGGAAACCCGAATGCAGGAAAAACATCTTTATTTAACCTGCTAACAGGAACAAGGCAATATGTTGGTAACTGGCCTGGTGTTACGGTGGAGAAAAAGGTTGGCTATATGAAATACAATGATTCAGTAGAGGTAGTGGATTTACCTGGAGTATATAGCATTTCTCCATTTTCAATTGAAGAAAGAGTGGCGAGTCAATTCCTGGTTAGCGAAGAGTTTGATGCACTGATTAATATTGTTGATGCATCAAATCTTGAGAGGAATCTTTATTTTACTTTACAACTATTGGAATTTGGCAAACCTGTGGTCATGTCTTTAAATATGATGGACGTAGCCAAAGCGTATGGTATTTCGATTGATGTAGAGAAAATGGAACAACGCTTAGGTATTCCCATTATTCCAATGTCGGCACGAAAAGGGGAAGGATACCAAGAATTTATTAAGGTGATTCAATCTCCTTTGTCTCCTCCTCAATTTGAATTAAAGTATGATCCTCAGATTGAAGAGGCACTGAGACAAATTGAGTCGATCATCGGTCAATTACCTGAATTTAAAAATCACAACTACCGCTGGATTGCATTGCAGCTTTTAGAAGGTAATTCAGTTGTTGAACAACTGGTTCAAAATGATCAAAATCGAGAAGCAGTTGAATCGATTAAACAGCAATTGCAAACTAAATTTAATGTGCCTGTCTTACAAGTAATTCGTGAAGAGCGTTATCGCTGGATCGGCCAATTATTAGAAGAAGTGATGGTAACAGAATCTATTTCAAGAAGGACATGGACAGAACGAATTGATGCGATCGTCACTCATAAATATTTAGGAATCCCATTATTCCTATTCTTTATGTTTTTAACCTTCCAAGTCACATTCTCTTGGGTTGGAACACCATTACAAGATATATTAGATGGTTGGCTCAGTGGGCCAATATCTGAAAGTGTAACACAATTTCTAATTTCCATTGGTGCTACACCTTGGTTACTTCAATTGGTGGTTGATGGGATTATTGCAGGAGTAGGCGGAGTTCTTGTTTTTGTTCCACAAATTTTTGTGTTATTCTTGGTCATTTCCTTTTTAGAGGATTCCGGTTATATGGCAAGGGCTGCGTTTATTATGGATAAGGCGATGTCATCCATCGGATTAAATGGAAAAGCCTTTATTCCCATGATCGTCGGGTTTGGTTGCAATGTACCAGGTGTGATGAGTGCAAGAACCATTGAGCAACCAAAAGAAAGACTAATTACAATTCTTTTAAGTCCTTTTATGTCTTGTTCTGCTAGATTAGCAGTCTATGCGTTATTTGTTTCCGTTTTCTTTAGACAGTATCAAAGTCTGGTTGTTTTTTCTTTATATCTATTAGGTATTGTTTTTGCTATTTTACTAGGCTTTATTTTTAAACGCTTCTTACTAAAAGAAGAAGAGAGCTTGTTTGCCATTGAGTTACCACCCTATCGCATACCAATGGTAAGAAGCTTATTATTAAGTACCTGGGACAAAGGGAAGAATTTTATTAAAAAAGCAGGGACAATTATTTTTAGTATGGCGGTATTAATCTGGTTTTTGGCTAATTTCTCGTGGACGGGTATGGTAGAGATGAATGAAAGCTTCCTAGCTGATCTAGGAGGAATCATAGCACCTATTTTTGCCCCATTAGGTTTTGGTACTTGGCAATCAGGAGTCGCCCTGATTAGTGGGTTTATGGCAAAAGAAATCGTTGTTTCAACCATGTCCATTGTTTATGGTGCTGGCGGAGGGGAAAGCATCGCCCAATTAGCTGCAATTATTCAAAGTACCTTTACTCCAGTCTCTGCTTATGCATTCATGGTCTTTGTTTTACTTTACACACCATGTATGGCTACTATCGTGGTGATGAAAAAGGAAACTGGTTCTTGGAAGTGGCCATTATTTTCAATAGGTTATAGTTTTTCTATTGCGTGGATTTTAGCGTTCATTATTTATCAAGTAGGAAATCTATTAGTCTGAATTGTACTTTGTAAGTGAATGATTGTATATTCCATATCAAATAAGATGGAAGGGATAAAAATGATCGGTTCAATTCTTATCACAGCTGTGATTGTGGCTTATAGTGGTTACATTCTTTTTAAGGCAACAAAAAAGAAAGTGAAAGGTGATTGTTGTTCAACCCATATGGAAACTGGAAAGAGAAAAGGGAGAGGGTAAAATGACTACCTATCTTATTTTAACTGCAATTATAGGATATAGTAGTTGGATACTTTATCGTTCCTTTCAAAAATGGCGTGCTGGGAAAAGCTGCGATAGTTGTTCAGGCTGTGCGGTAAGTGGGAACTGCCCAGTGCAACAATTGAAAGCAAAAGAGGTTCCGCTCATTCTTAATCAGAGAAAAATATAACAATCACTGGGGAAGGGAAATAACCTTCCTTTTTTGTTTGGTCGGAAATGAAATGAAAAACTGGAGTCTACTTAGCGATTATGGTACGTTGAAAGAGGTATGAAAATCATATGTGAGGTGCTAAATCATTGAGCCAAACACGACTAGAACAAAAATATATTCATATAGATGAAGTCGCTCATTTGCTTGCTGTTTCAATGGCCACAGTCCGAAATTGGGTGAAGACCGGAAGATTACAAAAAGTGCTGAAGAAAAATCGGGATACTTTATTTCAAATAGAGGAAGTTTTAAAGTTAAAACATGAAATCGAAACAGGCAAAACAGAACGATTAAAAAGTAGAAGAAATAAAAAAGCAGTGAAAGGGAACTTTATCCCAACTGAATATGTTACTTATTCTCCCTACCTTTCGTACGCTGAACAAATCATTGAAATAGCAAATAAAATTCAACATAAGGAAAAAGTCCGTCTTATTTTGTTTGAAATTGCGTTAAATCTACTATTTGTACAGGGGAAGATAGAGACTCATATCACACAAAACGATAGTAGTTTTACTGAACTCATAAGTAAAGACCAGCTTTCCCTTCAGAAGTATGAACTGATTCTGGAGTCCCTCTTTGATTATAGAAATGGTAACATTCAGGAGTCTGATTTCATTGCTTTACAAAAAATTAGACAGTTACATATTCCATTTATTGAAGGAGATGACTTTTTAGGATTAGTTTATATGTCTCTCTCTAATTTAGGAAAAAGAAAGAATAGTGGAAGTTACTACACTCCTTCTACGATCGTCGATTCATTGGTAGATAAAAGTTTGACCTTTTTTGAAAAGGATAAACTTCCTAAAGCCGTAGATCCATGCTGTGGATCAGGGAATTTTTTAATTAAAATTTTTTTAAGATTAAAAAGCCAATTGCTAGAATCAGGTCATCAAAATATTAAAGAAGTTGAACAAAGAATCATTGAAGAAAGTATCGCTGGTTTTGACATTGATGAAATTGCCGTTGCTTTAGCTCGAATCAACTTAGTTTTGTTGGTTGAATCAGAGATTGATGTACAACCTATTTTGAATATTAGATCCCAAAATAGCTTAGAGGCATATGGCTATCATCTCTTTTCTACGTATGATCAAGATCAGTATGATTTAGTGATTGGAAACCCGCCATGGGGATATCATTTTAGTCAGGACGAAGTGGAATTTTATCGGGATCGTTATTTAACTGCTCAAGGGTCGCTCGAATCTTTTGTCCTTTTCTTAGAAAGTGGAATTCATATGTTACGAGAGAATGGGCTTTTGGCTTATGTACTTCCAGAGTCTCTGCTAAATGTAAAATCTCATGTTCCCATTCGAAAAATCTTGCTTGAGCAAACAGAAATCTTAAATATCACGGTACTAGGTCAGCAGTTTTCAAAAGTATTTGCTCCTGCCATTACTTTAATCGTGAGAAATAGAAAGAGCTCGCCAGACCATCAAATCACTGTCGAAGATGGTGACTTAATCGTTTCTGTTTCACAAAAAAGATTTTTAAACAATGATTTACACATTTTTAATGTCAAATCATCAGATGCAGAAGATCAATTGATTGAACAAATGAAATCACTACCGGGAGTTCAATATTTAAAAGATCATGCAGATTTTGCCTTAGGCATTGTTACTGGGGATAACAAAGCTTATTTATCCCAAGTTAAACCTGTTGGTGGGGAGCCTATTTTAAAAGGAAATGATGTCGATAAGTATAATTATTATGTGGGAAACCATTATATTGTCTTCACCCCAGAGAAATTTCAACAAGTAGCACCTGTTTCTCTTTATCGGGCTAAAGAAAAATTAATTTATCGGTTTATTAATGAAACCTTAACGTTTGCCTATGATCATCAGCAAACCTTATCCTTAAATAGTGCGAATATCCTCATTCCAAGGCTTGAAGGGTATTTGATCAAATATATCTTAGCTGTACTCAATTCGCGGCCGGTTCAATTTTTCTATACCTTATCTTTTTCATCAGTAAAGATTTTGCGCAAACATATTGAATCAATTCCAATTCCCCATTGTGATAAAAAAGAGCAGATGGAGATTGAAAAATTAGTTGATCAATTGATGTCAGTTAATAGTCCTGAACAACGCTTAGAACTGTATGAAAGAATCGATGATCGAATCATGGGATTATACCAACTTCATCCCGAACAAAAAGAATATATCAAGAAAAAGTTTAAGCAGGTTAGAAATTTGTCAAGGTGAAACCATTGCAAAAAAAGAAGTGTATTTACCATGTTTTGTAAATACACTTCTGATTTTTTAACCTGCCAATTCAGTTTCTTGATAATCAAGTTTTCCTTTTGTAGGTTGTTTCATATGTTTTTCCTCCGTTTTGGCCACCACAACTGCACAAGTGGCATCTCCTGCCACATTGATCGAGGTTCGTAACATGTCAAGAATACGGTCAACTCCTAAAATGAGTCCAATTCCTTCTACAGGCAAACCAACTGATTTTAACACCATGGTTAGCATAACTAATCCTACTCCTGGGACAGAAGCGGTTCCAATACTTGCAAGTGTTGCAGTTAATACAACAGTTAACAATTGACTAAATGTTAAATCAACACCATATACTTGAGCAATAAATACAGTGGCAACCCCTTGCATAATCGCTGTTCCATCCATATTGATCGTTGCACCTAATGGTTGAACGAAGGAGCTAATCGATTTTGGTACATTTAGGTTTTCTTGAGCAGCTTTCATCGAAACGGGTAATGTCGCACTACTGCTTGAGGTACTAAATGCAACCGCCATCGCTGGGAAAAAACCTTTAAAGAAACTGATTGGATTTTGTTTAGCGATCAATAAAAGAGAAGAACCATAGGTAACGATAGCGTGTACAAATAATGCAGCGATGACAACCGTCATATATAGTCCCATTGCTTTAATTGCAGTTAATCCTTGCTTGCCAATGGCAGAAGCGATTAAAGCAAAAGTACCATATGGAGCAAATCTCATCACAAGATGAACAAGATACATCATAATCTCGTTTCCTTGTTCCACAAATTCAAGGAAGCGATTTGCTTTTTTCCCTAGCGCAACAATGCCAATACCGATAAAGACTGCGAACGTGATAAGTGGTAGCATATCTCCGTTTGCCATGGATTGTATCGGATTTTTCGGAATGATGCTTAACAAGGTGTCGATGACAGGGGGCGCTTCTTTCCCTTGGAAGGTTGCTTGCTCAGTACCAAGATTCCACCCTGCACCTGGCTGAATCACACTTGCCAAGGATAACCCGATCGTAATTGCGATCCCAGTTGTAAGAAGGAAAAAACTAATCGTCTTTGTTCCAATTCGGCCTAGCTTTTTGGGATCACCTATTCCAGCTGTACCAAGGGTTATCGAGAAGAAAACGATTGGTACCACTAACATACTGATTAAGTTTAAAAAGATTTTTCCAATTGGCGTTAGCAAATATTGGTCTACATATGGAAAAGAATCTGAAGCAAACAAATTAAATAATAAACCAAAGACCCCACCAACGATTAACGCAATTAAAATTTTACCTGTTAATTTCATACATTTCCTCCTTTTTTTTCATTTTTATAGAAATAAAAAGCCACAGAAGGGCTATGCTCTTCTATGGCTAGAAAAAACGACCATCCTTCTCCCTATACGCTTACGAGGTTAGCTGTCGGATTCGGACGTGAGAGTCGCCCTACCTATTTTAAGGATTCACCCCTAGTGACCAATTTCATCACAGAAATGGTTCCCCCGCTCAAGTTTGATTCAGCATAGAAATATAAAGTTATAATAAATTTTATTGTTTTATATTAAAAATGTCAATGGCTATTCCTCCAATTATTTCCTGAAAGTGTAAATAAAAGTGCAACTAAACTTGGTTTAGACTATATGCCAAAATGTCATCGTTAAGGACATTTTTGCATGAAAAAAAGAATATATGGGAATCAGAATATGCTTTGAAGCCTAATATCTGACTGGTTAAAAATTTGGCATGGGTTTTGCATCTCATTTTACACAAGACAAAACTACAAAGATCAAAAACTAAGATGTTATAAGAATGGGGTGGTTTGTTTTATGAAATTGAATCGTAGGAACTTTTTGAAAGCATCAGCCCTCATTGGTTCTTTAAGCGTCTTTGGAATTGGATTAAGTAAGGTAACCGCAGATGAAACCTTTCGTCCAATGTCCAATCGAGTAAAGAGCTCAACCAAGACAGGGCAAGTACCAGAAGCTAAGGTAGATCTAAAGACAGGAAAAATTGAATTAAATCCAGATATTGTCATGAGGAACAGCGTTTGTCTTGGCTGTTTTAGTGATTGTGGCAACCGCTTAAAAATTGATAAGAAAACAGGTCAGATCATCAAAGTTTTTGGGAATCCTTATCATCCAAGTGCGGCTCAAAATCCAATCAAATACGATACTCCATTATTAGAAGCTTATCTATCTGCTAGTCGCTACGAGGAAAAGGGAATTACCAATCGTGCTACGGTTTGTCCAAGAGGGAATAGTGCATTTGAAGCGACATATGATCCTCAACGAATCTTAGTTCCATTAAAACGAAATGGGAAAAGAGGAGAAGGGAAATGGAAGCCGATCTCTTATGAGGAATTGTTAAATGAAACCGTAAATGGTGGGAAATTGTTTAGTGAAATTGGTGAAGATCAAGAGATTGAAGGACTTAAACAAGTTCGTGACTTTAAGACATTAATCGATCCTAAGCGCCCTGAGCTTGGAGCAAAGGTAAACCAATTAGTTGTGCTTGGAGGTCGTTATGATGGAAGAACAGATTTTGCAAAACGATTTCAACAGGCTTATGGTACGGTCAATATGTATGGCCATACAGGAATCTGTGGTGGTGCAAGAAGGATAGCTTATCAAGCCTTCTTGGATGAGTGGAAAAAGAGCCCACATATGAAGCCGGATTTTGATGAGTCAGATTTTATCATTTTCTTTGGGACAGCACCTGGCCAAGCAGGAAACCCATATCAACCAATAATTAAGAAAACGAACAAAGCCGCGACAGAAGGACGTTTGCAGTTTGCTGTTGTTGATCCAGTTCTTCCAAATTTGACTGGAACTCAAGCAAAATGGATTCCAATTAAGCCGGGCTATGACGCTGCACTAGCGATGGGAATGATTCGTTGGATCTTTGAAAATAATCGCTACAATGAAAAATATTTATCTGCAGTAAATAAAGAAACAGCTGCTTCGATTGGTTTCCCAAGTTGGACGAATGCAGCCTACTTAATTATTGATGATCCAGCTCATCCTAATTATCGCAAGTTTTTAAGAGCGAATGAGATTGGATTAGGTACGGAAGAAGAATACGTTGTTATTGATCGCGATACCCTTCAACCATCTACAGATAAAAAGAGTAAATGGGGTCAAATTTTATTCAAAGGTGAAATTCAAGGACAAAATGGCAATCCCATCAAAGTAAAGACCTCTTTAATGGCTTTAAAAGAGAATGCAGAGAAATATACTTTACAACAATACAGCGAAAAATCCGGTGTTCCAGTAGAAAAAATAATCTGGTTAGCTGATGAATTCACAAAGCGCGGAACACGTGTTGGGATTGATCATCATGGTGGACCATCCATGCATCCGAATGGTTTTCATAATAGCTTATCAATCATTCTATTAAATGCATTGGTAGGTAGTGTGAATAAAAAAGGTGGAATGAGTAAAAGTGCAGGTGGTTACAAAACCTTTGATGAGAGCCCTAAATATAATCTGCTTGGTTTCCCTGAAAAGCCAAAACCTAAAGGCGTTCGTATAGCAAAAGATAAGTTTGCCTATGAGAAAACGACAGAATATAAAGAAAAAGTAGCTAGAGGAGAAAATCCTTATCCAGCAAAAGAACCATATTATCCATTTGCCCAAGCAATGATGCAAGATATTATTCCTGCTACGATAAAGGGATATCCATATAAAGCAAAAATCTTAATCAACCATCAAATGAATCCTTTCTATACAACACCTGGACTCTATCAAAAGGATTTTATTGAAGGAATCAAAGATCCAAAGAATCTACCCTTAATTATATCTATTGATGTAATAATGGGTGAAACAACAGCTTTTGCTGACTATATTGTACCAGATACTGTTTTCTATGAAAGCTGGGGATTACCAAGTATATGGAATGGAATGGTCAATAAGGTTTCAGCTACTCGTTGGCCAGTGGTTACACCAAAAACACCAAAACTACCAGATGGGCGTCACCTCAATATGGAAACTTATCTTATTGATGTGGCTAAAATGATTGGAATGCCTGGTTTTGGTGATCAAGCAATCCCTGGTGCAGATGGTAAATTATATCCACTGCATCGTCAGGAAGACTTCTATTTAAGAGCGATTGCCAACATTGCTTATGATGAAACACCAGTCCCTGATGTAGATCCAAGTGAAGTGCAGTTGACTGGAATTGATGAAATGTTAAAAGGAAGTGAACAATCACTCACAACTGAAGAGTGGAAAAAGGCTTTATATGTCATGGTTCGTGGGGGGCGTTTTGAGCCACACGAAAAGGCATACCAAGGAAATGATCTGAAATATAAATATCCTAAGATATTAAATATTTATAACGAAAGTGTTGGTTCAACACGTGATTCCATTACAGGTGAATATTTTGAAGGAACCGGTACCTTTATTGAACCAGCATTTAGCGATGGAACGCCAATCCAAAAGGAATACCCAGAATCAGAGTGGCCATTTACCTTATTCTCTTACAAATCAAGATTTAGAAGTACCTCTACGTTAGCTAATATTAGTAAATTAAGAGATGTGAAAGAAGCCAACCAAATTCAAATCGCAAGGTCTGATGCAGAGCGTTTAGGCATTCATGATGGGGACCAAGTAAAAATAGTGACACCAACAGGAGAAGCAACAGGAGAAGCGAAAATCCGTGACGGCTTAATGCCGGGTAGTATTGCGATCGCCTTTGGTTATGGCCATTGGGAATATGGTAGCAAGACCTATGAGGTTGGTGGAAAAGAAGTAAAAGGAAATAAAAAAATTGCTGCTGGGATCGCATTAAATCCAATCGCTCATAGAGAAAAGAACGGAAATCTTGTTAATGATCCAGTAAGTGGAGCTATTTCTAGAAATGATACAAGAGCAAAGATTGTCAAACTATAACATCTAGGAGGGGTAAGAATGTTAAGTATTGGTGAAATTACAGCACGTGAACACATCTATCAATTTTTAACATCGATGCTATTAAAAGAACCAACTCCTGAATTGATTCAGGGGTTGGTGGATACCCTTCCGTATTTAAAAGAAATCTTTGCAGAAGAGGTATCCTTTGATGAATGGGATCAAATTATACAAAACTATCAAAATGGCGTAAAAACGATTGAAGAGTTACAACAAGACTTTTATGATTTATTCTTCGTACCTACATCAGGAAGATATTCACCTGCTGTTGAATCGATTGTGATCTACAACAAAATGTGGGGCGAAATTGAAGTGGAATTAGCGAATCGTTATGAAGCTGCTCAATTTGTTCCAGAAAACTTAGATATTTATACACCATTTAAGCAATTAGGAATGTCTGATCTTTTTGGTTATCAATTGGGGTACATGGCACACCTTTGCGGAATGGAAACCTATTCTTCCATGGATGTAAGAGGGAAAATTCAAGAGGAAGAGCTTGGAATGCTAGAACAGCATCTCATACCGTTTATTGCAAAATATCGTGAATCCTTTGATTTAGATGCACAAGGAACCATCTACCGAGTTCTGATTGAATTGATTCAGCAATTTATTGAGATGGATCGAGAGTTGATTTTAAATAGTGGGGTGATCAGTTATGCCTAACCAACAAGTGGAAGAACGCAAAAAGAGATATGCCATGGTGGTGGACGTAGCCAAATGCAGCGGATGCGACGCATGTACAATAGCATGTAAAGTAGAAAATAATGTACCTGATGGGGTTTTTCGTACTTGGGTAAAGGAAATTGAAGTAGGAACTTTCCCAGATGTAAAGAGAGCCAAACTACCAAGATTGTGTAATCATTGTGAAGAAGCTCCCTGTGAAAAAGTTTGTCCAGTAGAAGCAACATGGCGTACAGAAGACGGAACCATTCTGATTGATTATGATCGTTGTATTGGTTGTAAGTATTGTATCACTGCATGCCCATATGAAGCGAGATATGTAAATTCACTTACGAAAACCGTGGATAAATGTACATTCTGCTATCACCGTGTAGAAGAAGGATTAGAGCCAGCATGTGTTGCCACCTGTGTAAGTGGTGCAAGAATTTTTGGTGATTTGAACGATCCTGACAGTTTAGTTCATCAATTAGTTGCAACTAAGAATACACAGGTATTAAAACCTGAAATGGGTACCAAACCACAAGTTTACTACATCGATGCTGATGGAACCCTTATGAACTCCGATTATACTGCCTTAAAGAAAGGGGAGAAATAAGGTGGGAGAGTTTATCAATCTAAATTATCTCTATAATGTGGAACATGAAATCCCATTAGGATATTTAATTTCTGTATATTTCTTTTATACAGGTTTAAGTGCCGGTTCGTTCTTATTATCCAGCTTAAGTTCTGTATTAGGCATTAAAAAATATAAACCTATTGCAAAAATTGGGACGATCATGGCATTAGCATTATTAGTTGTTGCACCATTGCATTTGATCGTAGACCTAGAACAGCCATCAAGATTTTGGCACCTATTTGTCTACTTTAACCCAACTTCACCAATTACTTATGGTTCATTTCTTTTAACATTATATCCTTTAATGACAGCGATCTATGCTTGGTTTATGTTTAGAAAAGATTTTGCACTTGGCTCCAAAGCATTAACGAATTGGAGAGGTAAGTTATATAAGTTTTTATCATTTGGCCACTTAGAGACGACAGAAGAGTCTTATAAGAAAGATGAAAAATGGGTAAAACGTTTAGGAACGATTAATGTACCATTGGCATTATTAGTCCATGGATATACCGGATTCATATTGGCTAATGTACAGGCTAGAGGGCTTTGGAATACAGCATTGATGCCATTTATCTTCTTGATGTCAGCCATTGTATCTGGAACTGGCTTACTGTTAATCTTAACGATGATTGCAGAACGTTATCTAAGTAGTAAGAAAAGAATTACGGAAGAGCGCAAAGAGTTGATTTTTGATATTGCAAAAATGATGGTTTGGTTTATTCTAGTCGATGCAGTACTTTTAATCGTAGCTTTTATTGTACTCTTCTATGCGGGAACCAATGCATACGAAACGGCTTGGCAAATGCTCCATGGCGAACATCGAGTTCCATTCTTGCTGTATGAAGTAACCATTGGATTATTGATTCCATTTATCATGTTTTCCATTCCAAAAATTCGTAAAACTTATACTGGAATCACTATCGCATCTTTAATGACCTTGTTCGGTGTTATGGCTATGCGCATGAACTTTGTAGTTGGAGGATTGCAGCTACAATTAGATGGAAATGGATGGACAGAATATATTCCTAACCCAACTCATTTAGCCTTTATTTTTACCTTCGCTGCATTAGAAATCATCTTGTTGGCGGTATTATTCTATGTTCTGCCAATCACTGAAGAGAAGGATCGTTATAAAAAACTCATCTAAAACGATTACGATTCAAGGATAAGAAAGCTCGCTCGCAAAAGCACCCATGCATTTTTATGTTGAAACTTCTTAGATAGGAGGTACATTACTATGCTTAGCCAATTGATCAAGTTAGGAACAGAATGGGCGGAAAGGCAAAAGCCAATTGTGATTCATTCTGACCGATGCACACATACAAGGCATAAAGCTTCCACTTGCAATGCATGTCAAACAGTATGTCCTTTTGATGCTATTAACTTAAAAGATGGACTTTGTATTGATTGGTCATGCACAGGATGTGGGTTATGTACCTCTATTTGTCCTACCGAAGCGATTGAAATGAAAGTTGAATCAAATAAGGAATACTACACAACACTTAAAGCGTATTCTGAGACGAATGAAATATTGTTTTTCCATTGCAAACAAATGGATGGAATGCAACAAGAGACTGGAAAAATGCTCTCATGTTTGGGCCAATTAGATGACCTTGGGGTTCAGCTAGCGATTGCTAACGGTATAACAGAGTTTAACTTTTTGACTGAACCTTGCTCCTCTTGCCAGTTAAAACAGGGTTTTCAATTATTTAAGCAAAAACTTGTAAAATGGCGAGAACGTTGGCCTATGATTAAATGGCATGAGATGGATAAAAAGACTTATCTATCGCAGATTATCCAAGAACAAGGTAAGAAAGAAGAACAATCCGATGATCTTAATCTAATGGATCGGCGAGAATTTTTTAAGATTTTCGGTAAAGAAACAAAGCAAATCATTGTAAGAAGTGTGGTTAAGCAAAAGGAACAATCGCCTTGGAAAGATGGTCAATTAGTATCGCAAAAGTCGATACGCTTACAAGTATATGAACATTGGATTAAACCAAAACAAAAAGAATCCATACCAATGATGGATAAAAGTTTAAAATTGAATGAAGAACAATGTACCTATTGTGGGATTTGTGAAAAGGTATGTCCTACCGAGGCGATTAAACTTACTGAATCAGAAAAGAACTTCACTTGGATTCAAGAACAATGTATAGATTGTCATCTATGTGAAGATGTTTGTTACCGAAAAGCGATAACATTTCTATAATTCTTCCTTTTATTAAGGATACAAAGATGGCGTAGTCAATTGGGCTACGCTACTTTTTTTGCATAAATTTAACACACATTTTATTTTATAATCATAGTGAAATCTATGGTAAAATGATAAATAGTAGAAAAAGAGATTTGGGTGACAAATAATGAAAAAAATGATTAGGATCATTCTAATAGTAATAGGCATTATTCTTTTTTCTTTTTGGTATATTCAATCTTCCAATGAACTAGTAAATACAAAAGAAAAGTATAAAATTGGGGTTTTAATTAGTGGTACTGAAAGAATAGAAAAAATTAAAGGCCTGAAAGAAGGGTTGCAAAACCTGGGATATGTTGAAGGAATGAATACATCGTTTGTCATCAAAAATGCAGATAATCAGATAGATTTAATAAAAAAATACGCCAATGAACTTGATGCAATGGATCTGGATGTTATTATTGCTGGTGGTGCAATTGAAACGAAATTTTTCAAGGAAAATAGCCAAGGGAAAACGCCGATTATCTTCCTTGGCGTTGCTGATGCCATACAGTTAAACTTAGTAGAAAGCTATCAGAAACCAAATGGTAGACTTACAGGTGTTGAAAATGGACATGTTGAATTATCAGGTAAACGATTGCAATTGTTTAAATTATTATTACCTTCGCTTAACCGAATCATTGTTATTTATGATGAAAAAATAGACGCAAGTTTATTAAGTCTAGAAAAGGTGAAACAAGTGAGCGAAAAGCTTCAGATCGGAATATCCCCTATCCCAATCTCTAATTTGGAACAGTTAAAAGAACTTAAATCCTTTTCTTTTCAAGAGAATGATGGAATCCTTGTTCTACCTAGTTACTTTTTAGAAAAAGCAAGTTTAACCATAGGACAATTGGCATTAGAACGCAATATTCCAACGTTTGGTGTGCAGTCAAGTGATATTAAAAATGGATTTTTATTATCTTATGGTGTCTCTTACTATGACCAAGGTTTTCAATGTGCTAGTACCGTGAGTCAAATCTTGCATGGCCAAAGCGCAGGAAGTATACCAGTTGAGAAACCAGATACTGTGCGTTTGCTCGTTAATGCAAAAACGGAAAGAGCCTTAAATATCGAATTTTCCAAAATAGGAAATGCCTTTATTCAAAGGATAGAGTAGGCACAGGAGGAATGCTAAATGGTTCCATGGTGGAATCGAATCAAATTTAAACTTTTATTTTTTGGTGTGATGATGTCGATTGTACCCATCGCCATTATTGGTTTATATACGATTCAAACGACAAAAGCGGGACTTGAGGGAAGTATACAAGAAAAACAACTCTACATTGTTCAACGCGCAGCAACAGAAGTAGAACATTTATTAACCTCGATTAAAGGAAGAATGCAGCTTTTAATTGATTCGAATGAAATAGAGGATCTTGATAACGAGACAAATAGAGAAAAGTGGGAACAGAGCCTTTATGGATTTCTAAAACAAAATCCGGAAATAGAGAATGCTTATGTCTTTGATGAAAATGGCAAGGTCATGGCGTCGGCGATGCGTTGGGAAATTATCCCCCAGACGCGTATTTTAAAAAGCCAGTTGGAAAAATTAAAAACTGAATCTCAGAATGGACAATGTTTAGTGGGAGATGTTTTATTTAAAGAGGATGGGAATCCTTATGTGAATATTGGAGTTCCTTTTTATTCGCCAGACCATCAAGATTTTCATGGCGGAATTATTATTGAAATTAGCTTGAGAGGAACATTTAAGCAAATATCAGCGATTCACACAGGCAATCAGAGCTATATTTATCTAATTGATGATAAGTCGCGCTTGATTGCTCATACCGATTTTGGACAAGTCTTATTAACTAAAAATGTAATTATATCTCCAGAATTAAAACGGATGGTAGAAGAAAAAGAAATAATAAAACAACCAATTTCCTATCAAAGTTATACTGGAGAAAAAGTTATGGGGGCATACGCTCCAATTAAATCAGCCAATTGGGGAGTAGTGATTGAGCAACCGATTGATAAAGCTTTTGCCCCAATTGATTTACTTGTACAGCGCCTGATTTTGATGATGTTAATCGTAACTCTTATCGTTGTGCTGGTTAGTATTATATTTGGGGTATGGTTCACTAAACCGATTGAATTGATGGAAAAAGCAGTACGTAAAGTTACACAGGGTTTTTTAAATGTAAAAATCAATTATAAAGCAAAAGATGAATTTGGAAAGCTTTCTGAAGCGTTTAATCGGATGACAAACGAATTACAATTAAAATCTGAGCATTTAGAGCAAGAAAAAGAAAGATTGGATACAATTATTAATGGAAGTAGAGCAGGTTTTGCCTTGGTCCATGAAGACTTTACTGTAGAATGGATGAATGATCGTCTAAAGGAGTGGCTAGCGAATGATGAAAAAGGACTGTCATGCTACACTTTGTTAGGCAGGTTAAAAGAACCATGTAAAGATTGTCCAATTACATTAAAAGATCCAAAGCAATGTCAAAATGAAGTCGTTACAACGATCAATGAACTTGGGGAAAATCGAATTTATAGTCATCGTATGTATCCATTGGAAAGAGTAAGGGCAGGAGAAGCGAATTACCTTGTTGTAGTTGAAGATATTACTGAGCAAAGGCAACTAGAAGAAATGGTAGTACAGGCGGATAAGTTATCAGCATTGGGTATATTAGCATCAGGATTTGCCCATGAAGTAAATAACCCGTTAGCATCGATTAGTGCCTATGCCGAAGATTTAAAAGAGCGAATCAAAGAAGAACCTACGCAAGAGTTGATTCTAAATGGTGAAGTTGACCATTATTTAGATATCATCCGAAATAATGTAGATCGATGTAAAATGATTACCAATAATTTGCTTAATTTTTCCCGAAAGAATTCATTTGTTGCCAATGATGTAGATCCTATTAAAGTACTTGAGGATAGTCTAGTTCTTTTACAACATAGTTTAAAGAAAAAACAGATCCAATTGGTGAAAAAATATGATTTACCTTTACCTTTGATTCATGGTGATGGATTACAAATTCAACAAGTCCTTATCAATATCATTCAGAATGCAATTGATGCCATGGATGAGAATGGCTTGCTAGAAATTCAAGCAATTGAAAAACCAAATCAACTTGAAATTCATATCAAAGATAATGGACATGGAATGAATAAGGAACAGCTTATTAAGGTTTTTGATCCATTTTATACGACAAAACCAGTGGGTAAAGGAACAGGTCTAGGCTTATATATTTCTTATAATATATTGAAAAAAATGAATGGTGATATACGAATAGAAAGTGAAGAAGGAAAAGGCACTATTGTAACAATTGTCTTGCCAACTACTCAGCAAAAGAACCAGGAGGTGATTTGATGAAAGAATCTGTACAAATGATTGTTGTTGACGATGAACAAGATCTTTTACAGCTGTTAGTTCAACGACTCAAAAGAAAAGGGTATCAGGTATCTGGTTTCGCTTCAGGGCATGAAGCATTAAAACAAATGGAACAAACCTCATATGATATTGGTATCTATGATATTAAGATGCCTGGGATGGATGGAATCGAGTTGCTTCGTGAATCCAAGAAGCGAAGTCCAAATATGGAAGTGATTATGTTAACAGGTCACGGAACGGTTGAAACGGCGATTGATGCGATGAAATCAGGTGCCTATGATTATTTAACAAAACCATATAACTTAGCAGAATTAGACGTGATTATTCAAAAAGCTTTAGAGAAAAAACAACTCTTTGAGGAAAATAAACGATTAAAAGAAGTGATGCAAATCGAAGGGATGCAATTTGAAATCATTGGTGAACATCCAAAATTAAAAATGCTACTTGAGATGACCAAACGCCTTGCACAAAGTCATGTTCCTGTCTTAATTGAAGGTGAAAGTGGGACTGGAAAGGAATTGATTGCGAGAGCTGTCCATACTTGGAGCGAACGATCAAACCAACCTTTTATTGCGATCAATTCAGGAGCACTAATGGAGAACCTTTTAGAAAGTGAATTGTTTGGCCATGCCAAAGGAGCGTTTACAGGAGCTGTGTCAGAAAAGAAAGGTTTAGTGGAAATGGCACATAAAGGTACTTTGTTTCTTGACGAAATAGGGGAAATGCCATTATCTTTACAAGTCAAATTACTAAGATTCCTAGAAAGTGGAGAATTTCGCCGTGTTGGTGAAAATCAATTACGTAGAGTTGATGTTCGTCTAGTTGCTGCCACAAATCGTAATTTGGAGGAAGAGATTGAAAAAGGTAACTTTCGTGAAGACCTTTATTTTCGCCTCAATGTGATGAAATTGGTCGTTCCTCCACTAAGAGAACGAAAATCGGATATTCCTTTATTAGCAGCCTATTTTTTGAAAAAGTATCAACAAAGATATGGACGAAAAGAATTAAGCCCAGCCACGATTGAAGCCCTGACTAATTACCATTTTCCAGGTAATGTTCGTGAGTTATCTCATTTAATTGAGCGCGGAGTCTTGTTATCCAGTAATGAAAAGATAGAACCACAAGATATTTTTCCTCATGGCCTCAATAAAAATGATTTCATAGCAGAGGATCTTGCATTGATCTCGTTAGACGAAGTAGAAAAAAATCATATCATTCGTGTCCTAGAACAATGTGATTGGAACAAAACGAGAACGGCACAAATCTTAGGGATAAGTTTAAGAAATCTTTATCGCAAAATTGAAACCTATGGGATAGAACGTTAGTAACTATGACATTTTTGCATAGAGATGTCAGTTTGGCAGGAATGTTAATGACAATAAGCTCTACAAATGTTTTAGAAATCGTCATAATAAAGGGATTCTAAATTGGCATTGATTTTGCTAAAGTATAAAGTAAGGAACAACATTTAACCTTGGAGGGGATATCATGCTTAATAATATTGGAATACCTGGATTGATTTTGATTTTAGTGATTGCTTTAGTCATCTTTGGCCCAAGCAAATTACCAGAGATCGGGAGAGCATTTGGTAGAACCATAAAAGAATTCAAAAGTGCAACAAAGGACCTTTTAGATGATGAGGAGAAAAAGGCTTAATCATTCTGTTGCCTGATGAAAGAGTGATTTCATGGGGAAAAATGATCTTACAGATGTACAAGCGATCTTAAAAAGGTTTGGTGCGTTCATTTATACGGGAAATCGTCTTGACGATATCGTCTTAATGGACTTAGAACTACAGGATCTTTATGAAAGCAATTTGATTACGATCGAAGAATATAAAGAAGCAAAATCAATACTGAAAAGAGAATACAATGAAGAGATTTTACCAGAATCAAAGGAGTAGTCGAAATGACTGCTCTTTTTTTACTGCTATTGGAGGTTTGTATATTCCATAAGCAGCGACTTTTGGGAGTGTATTTCTTTCTAATTTTTTCATTCAAAAGAAATGCACGAACAACGGAGTGGGTTGGGATATATAAACTTTTTATTATGGCCTAATTTTATGAAAATGATTAAAAAATCATTGTAAATTATTTAAAAGATTGATATGATAAACGAAAATGCTTTAATGCCTATAAGCGTTAAAGCGTATCGGCGTTAAAGAGAATGGAATCTATTTTTAGAATGAACAAACGGGAGAGATAAAGATGAAGAAGTGGTTAAGAGGGGCATTCATTTTCGTTTTAATTGGAAGTTTACTTTCTTTAATTGGTTGTTCTAGTCAAAGTAGTACCGAAGTAAAAGAAACAGAAGAAACGAAGGAAATGGTTAACATCGGGATTATTCAAATCGTTGAACACCCTTCCTTGGATGCATCGCGACAAGGGTTTATCGATGCATTAAAAGCATTAGGATATGAAGAAGGAAAACAAGTTCAATTTGATTACCAGAATGCTCAAGGGAATAGGGATACATTAAATACAATCGCACAAAAATTCGTAAATGATAAGAAAAATATGATTTTTGCCATTGCTACTCCTTCAGCACAAGCTGTTGCTCAACAAACGAATTCAATTCCTATTCTGATCACTGCTGTTACAGATCCGGTAAGTGCAGGTATTGTTAAGTCAATGGAAAAACCTGGGACAAATGTTACAGGAACCACAGATATGAACCCTGTAAAGGAACAATTACAATTAGTGAAAAAGGTAAAACCAGAAGCAAAGACGGTTGGAATTATTTACAATACGGGTGAAGCCAATTCAGAAGTACAGGTAAAAATGGCACAAGCAGCTGCTGAAGAACTAGGGTTAACATTGGAATTAGCCGGGATTACGAACAGTTCGGAAGTAAAACAAGCAGCTGATGCTTTGGCTCCAAAGATTGATGCTTTTTATATTCCTACAGATAACACCGTTGTCTCCAGTATGGAAGCAGTCCTCATGGTTGCTGAAGCGGGTAAACTTCCCGTTGTAGTCGGAGAAGGAGATTCGGTGAAACGTGGTGGGTTAATCACTTATGGTTTAGATTATTATAAACTAGGTTATCAAACTGGGGAAATGGCTGTAAAAATTTTGAAGGGTGAAGCAAAACCAGAGAATATGGCGATTGAAACCCAAAAAGAAATGAAATTGGTGATTAACAAAAAAGCAGCTGAGAGAATGGGCGTACAATTACCAGAGGACTTACTTCAAGAAGCAGATGAAGTATTCGAACAGTAATATGAACAATAAAGGTTAGATAACGGTTCATCTTGGGAGGGACAGAAAATGGGAATTGTAATTGGATCGTTAGAACAAGGATTTATCTTTGCCATAATGGCTTTAGGTGTATATTTAGCTTTTCGTATCTTAAATTATCCTGATTTAACAGTGGATGGTAGCTTCCCTATGGGAGCTGCTATTTCTGCTCTATTGATTACAAAGGGAGTCAATCCCTTCCTTGCCTTAATCTTTGCTTTTATTTCCGGGGGAATAGCTGGACTGATTACAGGAATTCTTCATACGAAAGGGAAGATTGACGGGTTGCTTGCTGGAATTCTTACGATGACCGCTTTATATTCTATTAACTTAAAGATTATGGGTACCTCAAATTTATCACTTTTTCGAGCAGATACTATTTTTACACCGGTTGGTAAAATAAAGGAACAGATTGTACAATGGCTTGGAGCGACAAATGGTGAAGCCGTTAATCAGTGGCTCTATTCGTTCGCCTTATTATTTGTCGTTCTACTATTAAAATTGGCCATTGACTGGTTTTTACGAACGGATATTGGTTTGGCGATTCGTGCAACTGGTGATAATCCTTCGATGATTAGGAGTTTTGGCGTAAATACACACCATTCGATCATGATGGGACTGATTCTTTCCAATGCTTTAGTAGGTTTAGCAGGTGGGATGATGGCTCAATATCAAGGTTATGCTGATGTACAAATGGGAATTGGGATGATCGTTATTGGTTTAGCTTCCGTTATCATTGGTCAGGCAGTGTTTGGTTCCAAATCGATTAAGCGGTCAACGATTGCTGTCATAGGTGGTGCTATTATTTATCGACTAGTGATTGCGGTCGCTTTATATTTACCATGGCTAAGCCCAACCGATATGAAGCTAATTACTGCAGTTCTCGTCATTTTTTCACTCACTTTTCCATCTTTCACTAAAAGGACAAAAAAAACACAAGCTGGTCCTAAAAAAGTCGAGCAACTTGATTATGCTGTTCAAAAAGTCAGCGCAGAGAAAAGCTAAGGGGTGAAAAAGGATGTTACGAATTGAAAATGTGTCAAAAACATTTAATATAGGTACGGTAAATGAAAAGCCTGCACTACGTCACATTGATTTACGGTTATATCCCAGTGACTTTGTAACAGTGATCGGAACAAATGGAGCTGGTAAATCAACGTTAATGAACGCGATTGCCGGTGTTCATCAGGTAGATGAAGGAAATATTTATATTGATGGACAAGAGATTACGAGATGGCCAGAAAGCGGGCGAGCAAAGTTGATTGGACGAGTATTTCAAGACCCAATGGCAGGAACCTCGCCAACGATGACCATTGAAGAAAATTTGGCGATGGCATACAAACGGGGAAAAAGTAGAGGATTAAGGGTTGCTTTAAATAGTAAGCTACGAGATTTTTTTCAATCCTCATTATCAGTACTAGAACTTGATTTAGAAAATCGTTTGGAGCATAAAGTAGGATTGCTATCAGGAGGAGAAAGGCAAGCACTTAGTTTACTTATGGCCACCTTTACCAAACCTAAAATTCTACTTCTTGATGAACATACTGCCGCATTAGATCCAAAACGAGCCCAATTGATTACCCATTTAACCGAAAAAATAGTAAGTCAAGATCGATTAACCACATTGATGATCACCCACAATATGGATCAGGCATTAAAGCTGGGTAATCGACTCATCATGATGCACCAAGGAGAAATCGTCCTTGAACTAAATGAATTGCAAAAGGCAAAAATGACCGTGAAAGACCTTATCCGTGCCTTTGAAGATTTAAAAGGAGAACAATTTGTTGATGATCGAGTTGTGTTAGGGTAGTGCTAGTTATCAATCTATTTTTTTAAGGGAATCCATATGGGTTCCCTTAAAAATTTTCAATTCTAACAACTTGGGATATAATGGAGGAAGATTATTATTTAAGTAAAATACTAAATTTAAATAGAAAATAGGAGATGACGTAAATGGACCTCTTTCGTTTAGATGGAAAAGTAGCAGTTGTGACAGGATCGGGAAAAGGGATTGGTAAGGCTATGGCCTTAGGACTAGCTGAAGCAGGAGCTGATTTAGTGATAGTCGCACGAACAGAAGAAGATATTCAGCAAACGGTTTTAGAAGTTGAACAAAAAGGGCGAAAAGCGATTGGAATCTCAACAGATGTAAAGAAAAAAGAAGAGATTGAGAAAATGGTTGCTAAAACGCTAGATACCTTTGGTAAAATTGATGTGTTAGTCAATAATGCAGGGATGAATATTCGTACACCTGCCTTAGATGTTCCTGAGGAAGAATGGGAACTGATCATTCAAACGAATATGAAATCTGTATTTCTTGCTAGCCAAGCAGTAGGTAAACATATGGTTGAACAAAAAAGTGGGTCAATCATCAATATTAGCTCAGTGGCAGGCCAAGTAGCTTTACGAACAGGAGTAGCCTATGCGGCAACAAAAGCCGGAATTATTCAAATGACCAAAACGTTGGCTCTTGAATGGGGGAAACATGATGTTCGTGTGAATGCAATTGCACCGTGGTATTTTAGAACCCCATTAACTGAAAAACTTTTAAATAATGAAGATTACTATAATGAAATTATCAGTAGAACACCTCTAAGACGTGTAGGAGATGTGAAAGAACTTGTTGGGCCAGCCGTTTTTCTAGCATCTGAGGCCTCTAACTATGTAACCGGCCATACGATCTTTGTGGACGGTGGAATGAGCATTTATGGTTTTTAGGGGAGAGATGACGTGGCCTATCAAAAAACGGAAAAAGTAAAAAAGAAAATTGAAAATAAGAAAGAGTCCATTATCAAAGCAGCAAAAGAAGTATTGGCTAATGAAAGCTATAGTGCAACCTCAATCAAGTCGATTGCCAAGAAAGCTGGTATTGCGACAGGAACCTTCTATCTCTACTTTTCTAATAAAGAAAAATTAGTAGAAACGATTGTGGATGAGATGTACGCCAAGCTTTTAGACTCTATTAAAAAAGAAAGAGCAAAGCATGAACAAGTCATTGATAAATTACAAGCTTCGATGGAAGCAACGATTCGCCTTTTTGCGAAGGAACAACATTTAGCAAAAATCCTATTAGTTCAGATTCCTAGTTTAAACCATGCCTTTAATCGAAAATTAGATGAAATTGAAAAAGAGCTGATCAAATTAACTTTAGCAGATCTAAAAGAATTAACAGATCAGGGCAAGCTTCCTAAGCAAGATATTCAAATTAGTGCGATGGCCTTTGTGGGAAGCTTTCGTCAAGTCATGATTAGTTGGCTTAGAGAGGGAGAACCCAAAAATATCGAAGAGGCCTATCAAACCTTGATTCAATATAATTTAAGGGGACTTGGTAAATCGTGATAAACGAATTACCTGTCCCCTTTTTTTAAATGTTAAAAAAGGCTGCGAAGAAAAACGTCACTTTTGTGGGTTATCTTAGCTTAATAGATATCCAATAGAAAACAAGATTCCATAAAGCAATTCTAATTTGCCTGTTCCTGCTAACGTTTCATTTAAAGCAGTACCCTTCTTGTGCAGTATATCTTTCACAAGGGAGAAGCACAACGGTAGGGAAAGTAAAACGAGTAGAATCCAATAGGTTACTAGTCCTGATAACCACATGATAACAGGAACAACATAAGTTAAGCCTAGTAAGAGAAAATAGTAAAGCTGTGTTCTTTTTTTACCAAAGCGTACAGCCAATGTTTTTTTCCCTGCAACCCGATCTTGTTCAATATCACGAAAGTTATTCACAACAAGAATGGCTGTGGCTAATAATCCAATAGGGATAGAAGCCCAATAAATTTGTGGGCTAATCGTTCCAGCCTGAATATAATAGGTTCCTCCAACTGCAACAAAACCAAAGAAAATAAAGACAAAGATATCAGCAGATCCATTATAGGATAAAGGATATGGACCACCTGTATAGGCGTATCCAAAAAGAATGGATAAAAGACCAATCACAAAGATAGGCCAACCCCCAATGATTAAAATATAAATTCCCACTAAAACAGCAAGACCAAATACAATCCATGTGCCCATAATTACTTCTTTCGGGCTTAAAAGGCCTGACTGTGTGACTCGAACTGGACCTACGCGCTCTTCTGTATCCGTCCCTTTTTTAAAATCAAAATAATCATTAACAAAATTAGTTCCAATTTGAATTAATAAAGCACCAGCTAAGGCCGCTAACGCTGGCCAAAACTGAAAGACCCCATCTTTTAATGCAATCAAGGTTGCAACCAGAACGGGTGCAGCTGCTGCAGGTAAGGTTTTAGGTCTTGAGGCTAAAATCCATGCTTGCGTTTTATTCAATCTGACCACCTACATCTATGAAATATGATAACAAAATTTATTATAGACGATTTTGTCTAAGAGTTTAAGTAATTACACGATCATATCGATAAGAAAAAGAATTTCATAGATTAAGATTTAGATCGTTTAAAATAGTAGCCAACTCCAATCCAAAACGCTCCACCGAGAATCGTTAGGATCGCTCCACCAAGGCCAAAGGTTTGATAAACAAAAATACTAGAGAGAAGGGCAATACTAGCCACAACCACGCTAGAGAAAAAAGCAGCATCTTTATTCATAGAGAATTCCTCCTATAAAAAAGTTACCGTATCCTGTCATTGTGAACTACCCGCCACCTACGCTTCGCTTAGAGGTGGGGGCTTCTAAGGTAATCGCACCTAACGGTACGAAATTTACTTAGCTATCGAGCCTGTTCCATGCTCTATTTATGATTATACTAACAGTCGCAATCCTTCACGCTTGATATTGATAGAAGCGTTCCAATCTCTATCTGCCACAAAACCACAATCACAATG